>JALWRU010000001.1 GCA_026994095.1 Nitrospira sp.
TGCTTGTCCTGCTCCAGCAGAATCTCGTGATACATGTCGGCAAACTCGACCAGCGTAACCGGCTCGTGACGGTCACAAAAGGCCGCCGTGGCCTGCGGGTTCACGACCTTGTCCTGCCCTGCTTGCATCACCAGCACCGGTACCGGTAAACGGCCAGCGTGGTGTGCCATTCGTGCCATCTGCGCGCACACCTCAGTGAACCAACGCACGTTGACCTTGCGGAACATGAGTGGATCGGTAGCGCGCAGGCGCTGGGCCTCCGGGTCGTGGCTGTTCTGGTACCGGGGGCCGCCCGGTGCAATGCAGAGTGTCGGCCAGACCCGTGACAGCAGCCGCCCCAGCAGCCGTTTGACCGGTGAGCCTTTGAGGTTCAGCCCCAATAATGGCGAGGTGACCGCCACCTGCTGCACCCACCCGGGCAACTGCCCGTCGATCATCAACGACAGCACCACCAGCCCACCGGTGCTGTGGGCCAGCACGGTCCAGCGATCGCCCCCGGCGGTCTGCTGCGCCATGGCCAACCCTGCGGCCAGATCTCCAGTGCTGTCGGCAAAACGGTGGATGACCCCGCGCGCACCCTGCGACTGGCCGTGGCCACGCGGGTCCATGGCCCAGACCTCAATCCCCTGCTGACGCAGATGGGTAAACAAGGCCTGATAACGACCCACATGATCGCCGTAGCCCGGTAGAAAAAACAGGTGTGATGCGGGGTGGTCTGCCGGGCTGGTATGCGGGTAACAACAAAGATACAGCGACAGCCCGTCGCGGGTGAGCGGGGTCGGCTCAGGCAGTGCCCCCAAGGTTGCCATTGCCGCTAGCGGACAGCGACCTGCGCCAGGGTAGGATCGGTCGCTGCTGCCGGGGCGCTCTCCTGACGGCTGACGGCCAGCCGCATGGTGTCCCAGGCCAACTGAAATTCGTTATCCAGCGCCAGGCTGACCGACTCGGAGATCGGCGTGTAATCCAGCTTGAGCGGGTTGACCGGACGGCCATCCCGATAGACCGCATAGTGCAGGTGGCTGCCGGTAGAGAGACCGGACGAACCCACATAACCGATGATCTGGCCCTGCTTGACCCGCACCCCCCGTTTGATACCCCGACCAAAGCGGGACAGGTGGGCGTAGGCGGTGCGGTAGACGCCGTTGTGACGGATGGTCACCAGACGGCCATTGGCCCCCTTGTGGGCCGCAAAGGTTACTTCACCATCCCCGGCGGCCCGTACCGGCGAGCCGTAGCTGGCGGCAAAATCGACCCCGTAGTGGGGTTTTACAAACCCCTTGATCGGGTGCCTGCGGGCGGTGCTGAAGTGGGATGAAATGTAGGCGTACTCAACCGGCGACGGCAGCAACGTGCCACGAATGGCGCGCCCCTCCGGGTCGTAGAACTCGGCCCCGTAGCGCAGCGCTTCCATCACCTGACCGCGCACGCTGAGGCGCACATACCGTACCAGCCCGAAGCGGTCGAACTGGCCGTCGCGCCAGACTTCGTCCACAGTGATGTGGTAGCGATCGCCGGGGCGAACGTCCCGGTTAAAGTCGATGCGCCATGCGAACAGGTTGCGCAGGCGACGGATCAGGTCCGGGCCGCCCTTCTCACCCATCAGCGGCGCAAACAGGCTGTTGCCAGCGGTGCCCGACAGGGTGCGCGAACGGGTTGTAAATTCAATCGGGTGGGCAGATGCCAAAAAGCCGAACGGCGTGGCGGAGATGCGCAGCAACCGGGAGGTGGAGTAGTCCAGTTCAAAGGAGGTCATATGGCCATCGGCACCCCGGTGGATGCGGTAGGGAGTACCCACCCGTACCCGGCTCAGGTCGGTAATTTGGCGGGCCGACTCCAGCAGTTTCTGCTGCTGATCTGCCGACACACCATAACGGTTCAGCAGGCCAAAGATGCTCTGCCCACGGGACAGGCTGCCACGCACCACCTCACCGGGCTCTACCGCCAGCACCAACGGCTCGGCAGCGACCTCAAAGGTGGGGTAAAGCGTGGTGGCTTCCACTGCGCGCACATGTCCGAACAGGCTGCTCCAGAGCCAGCCGCCCAGCAATACGGTGCCCAGCAATACCAGTAAACCTGTTGTTCGACGTTGCGGCGCGTGTGCCCGATCCACCTGAATCCTCATCCCTTTGACGCGACAGCACCTGCGGCGCTCTTCGCCAATACAACCACGCTCCCTCCAAAGACATGAGGCCCCGGAAAGCGAGATACTATAACCGATATACCACTCGCCGGTCGAGAAAACCGCTGAAAAACCGCTGAAAAACAGGGTTTTGCCCTACTTATGAGCAGTTTACCGGCCGCACGAACCGTCCCCGACCCGTGCAGACAAGCAATATTCATACCGCGCACTCCCGGCGTGTGGGTAGCGGCCAAAGGCCCCTGTTTGTGAGGGGGAGTGCCACACCATCCCCCCCAATCGGTTGATTGAGTGTTCTTATCGGAGCATGCTA
>JALWRU010000002.1 GCA_026994095.1 Nitrospira sp.
CCGGCAGCTCCGGCAGGTCGCGGATGGTGAGATATAACTCGGTGGGGTAGAGCGCGCCAGCACTGGGAGCGGCCCGGAACAGATGGCGGCCACCGTCCGGCATACGCATCATGGCGGTTACCCCGTTGGTGAAGTACAGCAACCGCGAGATTTCGGCCAGGCCCCAGTCGCCCTCGGGTGGGGTTACCGGAGCGAGAGGCTTGCCGGTAAACGGATTCTGCTCAAACGGCAGGTAGGGGGTCAGGTCGATGGCGGCCCCGGCCTGATACTCCTTGAACGGCTCCGGCGGCTGCGCGGCTCCTGGCCCCAGCCGGAATTTGTCCAGTTCGCCGGGGGCGTATTTGGTCTCTTGATGAAACCGGTAACTGATGGAGGTGGCGTCGTGGGTGGCCATGTGCCCTGCCTTTATTTGATGCGCGCGCCGGTCTCAACCGGCTCGGTAGGGGTCAGCAAGGCGGTGACTTCGCTATCGCCTGCGGCCAGAATCATGCCCTCGGAAGTCTCTCCCATGAGTTTGGCAGGACGCAGGTTGGTGACCACCACCACCTGCTTGCCGACGATCTCTTCCGGGCTGTATTTGCGGGCGATCCCGGCCACCACCTGTCGGGTTTCGGTACCGATATCCACCTGGAGCTTGAGCAGCTTTTTCGATTTTTTGATGACCTCGGCCTCCACCACCTTGCCCACCTGCAAACGCACCTTGGCAAAGTCGTGAATGCTGATGAAATCGTCTTCCGGTGCGGTGGCTTCGCTCGCGGCTGCCGCAGGGGCAACCGGTGCAGTAGTCGTGGCAGGTTGCTGGGCGGCGTTGTCGGTAGTCACGGTGGGTTCCTTGGTGTTAGAGGGGGTCAATGAAGCGGGGATCTGGTCCGGGTCGAGCCGGGGGAACAGGGCCACCGCACCGGGCAGGGTCGCGCCGGATGGCAGCCCACCCCATTTGAGGCTCGTTGCCAGGTCGATCTGGTTCGGGTCCAGTTGCAGGCCCAGTTGGGTCCACATACGGCGGGCGCAGTCGGGCATGGTCGGGTAGAACTGAATGGCCAGCAGCCTGAGCGCCTCCAGTGCGCTATACAGCACCGTATCGAGCCGCTCATCGTGACCCTGCTTGGCCAGCGACCAGGGGGCGCAACGGTCCACATAGCGGTTGGCCTCAGTCACCCCGGTCCAGATGGCTGCCAGCGCCTTGTCGAAGGCACAGCCGCTCATGGCGGTTTCTACCTGTGCGGGAATGGCATCAAAGATGGTGATTAAGACGGTTTCGTCGTCGGTGGTGGCGGTGGGGGTCGGCACCACCCCGTCCCGGTAGCGATGCACCATCGACACCACCCGTGACAACAGGTTGCCCAGATCGTTGGCCAGTTCGGTGTTGGTGCGGCTCAATAGCTGCGGCACCGAGAAATTACCGTCCTGCCCGAAGGGCACCTCCCGCAGCAGAAAGTAGCGCAGCGGATCGGCCCCGAAGTGGGCCACCACCGCACCCGGATCGACCACGTTGCCACGGGATTTGGACATCTTCTCACCGTCAATCGTCCACCAGCCGTGGCTGACAATTTTCTCCGGCAGGTCGATCCCTGCCGACAGCAGGAAACTGGGCCAATAGACCCCGTGAAAACGTAAAATGTCCTTGCCGATGATATGCACCTGAGCGGGCCAGCGGTCCTTGTAACGATCATCCGGGTAGCCGACGGCGGTCAGGTAGTTAACCAGCGCATCCAGCCACACATAGATCACATGGCCGGGGCCGTCCGGCACGTCGATCCCCCACTTGACCCCGGTGCGGGAGACCGACAGGTCGCGCAGTCCCCCCTCGATAAAGCGGGCCACCTCGTTGCGGCGGGATTTGGGGGTGATGAAGTCCGGGTGGTCGTTAATATGCTGAAGCAACGCCTCACCAAAACGGGACATGCGGAAGAAGTAGCTGGACTCCTCCACCTCCTCGACCGGGCGGGCACAGTCCGGGCAGTTGCCGTCGTCCAGTTGTAACTCGGTCCAGAACGACTCACACGGCACACAGTAGGCACCCTTGTACTGATCCTCATAAATATCCCCCGCCGCCTTCAACTTGTTGAACAGGGCGTGTACGGCGGTGCGGTGACGGGCCTCGGTGGTACGCACAAACTGGTCGTTGGAGATGTTGAGGGTCTGCCACATGGTGGCAAAGCGGGCCGACAGGCGGTCGGTCATCTCTTGAGCCGACTCGCCCCGTGCGGCAGCGGCCTTCTCGATTTTTTGACCGTGCTCGTCGGTACCGGTCAAAAACAGCACATCGTGGCCGGTCATGCGTCGGTAGCGGGCCAGCACATCGGCGGCGATGACCGTGTAGGCGTGGCCGATATGGGGCACGTCGTTGACGTAAAAAATGGGGGTGGTGACAAAAAAGGAGGGGCGCATGGCTCAGACTGGCTAAAGGGCGATCACAGCGGACAGATCAATGACGGAATGCCCAATAG
>JALWRU010000003.1 GCA_026994095.1 Nitrospira sp.
CGGTGTGCGACCGGGCCGAGGAGCAGTGCCCGGTATTTCCTGGTGAGGTGGTGCGGATCCACTGGTCGGTGCCCGACCCGGCGGCCATGGTAAAGGAGTTCCCGTCGCTGGTGAATGATGGCTTCCGTGCGGTGCGCGACAATCTACGCGATCGGGTGAGCCTGCTGGTGATGCAGTTCCAGCGTGGTGAGATCCCCAACGCCGGTAATCGTTGACAGTCGAGGGCGATAGCCCCTAGAATACCGCTCGCTTTTGTGGGGCCGTGGCGCAGCTGGGAGCGCGCCTGACTGGCAGTCAGGAGGTCGGGGGTTCGATCCCCCCCGGCTCCACCAATTGCAGTTCCGGGACAGTCCGGGACAGACCATTAAGCCCGTGTCTCCGTTGGGGATGCGGGCTTTTTGTTGTCTGGTGGGGTTCGGGGTAGTTCGTTGACATCCGGCCTATTGTGGGGGTAAATATCAGGGTAACTCTGCTTTCAGCAAATGAGGTACCCCCGTATGGCCCTGACAGATACACAGATTCGCAACGCCAAACACGGACCCAAAGCCCTCAAGCTGTTTGATGGGGGTGGTCTGTTTCTCCTGTTATCGCCCAACGGGGGTAAGTGGTGGCGGCTCAAATACCGTTTTGGGGGTAAGGAGAAGCTGCTTTCCTTGGGGGTATATCCTGACGTGGGGTTAAAGGTGGCCCGTATCCGCCGAGAGGAGGCCCGCTCCCTGCTGACCAATGGCGTAGACCCAAGCGAACACCGCAAGGCTTCCAAACGTGCCGAGCGGGCCATTACCGAAGATACCTTTGAGGCGGTAGCCCGCGAGTGGTACGCCAAGATGCGGCCCCGGTGGGTGGCCAGCCATGCGGACAAGATCATTCGCCGGTTTGAAAAAGACCTGTTCCCGTGGATCGGTACCCGTCCAGTGGGTGAAGTGACTGCCCCGGAGTTGTTGGCCGTGTTGCGGCGGATCGAAGAGCGCGGGGCGCTGGATACCGCACACCGGGCACACCAGAACTGCGGACAGGTGTTTCGGTATGCCGTTGCCACCGGGCGGGCCGAGCGAGATACGGCGGCGGACCTGCGGGGGGCGCTGCCACCGGCCAAGGCCACCCACTACCCGACCATCACCGGACGCAAAGAGATTGCCGACCTGCTGCGGTCCATAGAGGGCTATGGCGGGTCAATGGTTACCCGCTGCGCCCTTACCCTTGGCCTTCTGACCTTTGTCCGCCCTGGGGAGCTACGGCGAGCCGAGTGGTCCGAGTTTGACCTTGAGCATGCCGAGTGGCGCATACCTGCCCACAAGATGAAAAGCCGGGCGCTGCACATTGTTCCGTTGGCCAAGCAATCGCTGGCGGTGCTGAAAGAACTTCACTCCCTGACCGGCCACGGACGCTACCTGTTTCCTAGCGAGCGGACCGGCGACCGGCCAATGAGTGAAAACACCGTCAACGGTGCTATTCGCCGTTTGGGGTACAGCAAAGCAGAACTGACCGGCCATAGCTTTAGGAGCATTGCCAGCACCCTTCTGAACGAAAACGGCTGGAATGGGGACTGGATTGAACGCCAGTTGGCCCATGCTGAGCGGGACGAAGTGCGGGCGGCCTACAACCACGCCGAACACTTGCCCGAGCGAAAGAAGATGATGCAGTGGTGGGCGGACCATCTGGACAAGCTAAAAGCGGGCGCGGAGGTTATTCCGATGAGGGGGCTTGAGCATGCCGGTTAGGCGCTATACCGAAGGCGATGAACTGCGGCGACACACCCGAATTGAAATATCTTTCCCGGCCAAGCCCGAAGATGTGGCCACCTTTAGTAAGGCGATTGAAGGCTCGTTAACTCAAGGGCCATTCGGTTTTGAGAGAAGCGTACAGCCTGCTGAATCATGGGCAATGGGGGTGCTTTCAGGGGCGGGCCTGCCTACAGACGGCAACTATTCCGCCAAAGGCAAGTACCCCGAAAAGATATGGTTTGCGGCAGAAATCCTAAACAAGCTCTTGTTGGTCCGAGCATTTATTGACAGGGGCGATGCCGAAAAAGCCGCTTGGTTCTCGTACGAACTGGGATTGGTCGCCGAAGAGTGGAGAGCCAGGCAGGAGTTTCCAGCCCGCGCCCGGAAGCATGGGGCGCAGATAGCCGCTGGGACCCGGCACAAGGGGGTGCAGAAAGAGAAAGCCCGCTTTTGCGCTGAATACCGGGAACTTAGGGCCTTGCTTCCTGACGCGTCCCGACCGGTATTGATTAACAAGGTGTACGACGGTGACCCGATCCCAACTGCTGCCCCTTTTTGGGCAAAAGAAGCGGACAACAAGGACGGCTTTGTCCGCAAAGGTGGCCGACCAAAGCGGGCAAAATAAACCCTGAACATGCGCGCATAAAAGGGGTTGTTGCGCGCAACTTGACCGTTTTGAAGCGGACAGGTGTAGACACCCACAGAACCCCTCGCCAATGCTCACCTTGTCCCGGATGTTCCGGGATATTACCCAAGAGGTGAGTATGCAGACAGATCGAAATAAAGCCGTTCCGCAGCCAGCCAGCCGGTTGATCCGGCTGCGGGAGTTGACGGGCCGTGTCGGGCTGGGCCGATCCACTATCTACGAAAAAATGGCGAGCGGTGATTTTCCTGCCCCGGTCTCTTTAGGTGGCCGGTCGGTGGCGTGGAAAGAGGCCGAGATAGATGACTGGATCGCCGCACGGCCACGGGTTGCCCTTCGGCGTTCCGGGGTGGGCGATGAGCAGTGAACGCCGCAATCGCAAAGACCAATACACGCGACTGCCCTACCTATTGCAGGATTCTGTTGCCTGGAGGACCCTGCCCGACAATGCGCGCACCCTGTTCTTGTTGTTGTGCAGACAGCACAACGGCGGCAATAACGGCAATCTTTCCCTGACTTTCACCGGGGCCAAGGCGACGGGGATGTTCAAGAGCAAGGCCCCGTTTTACAAGGCATTCGATGCGCTGTGGGAAAGAGGGCTGATTTTGCAGACCAAACGCGGGGACTGGGGCGCGGAGCGTAAATGCCACCTATGGGCCGTATGTTTATGGGGTGTGAATTCAAACCCCAAAAATGGTATCCGCAAGGCCGACCGTTCCGACTACTGGAAAAGTTGGAGGCTGGGCTGTGTCTCCCCAAACTACGAAAAAATGTCGCCATTGCTCCAGCGGCAGCGGGCGGAACAATCACGCCGGACCAAGGCGCGAATCCAATCCAAAAACAAAGTGTGCGTTCAGAATCTGGACCCTACCGGTTCACAAAATGAACGCATGCGGCGTTTACCGTAGCGGCATGCGTTCAGAATCAAGACGCGTGGGCGACTTTTTGGGCACACCAACACGTTCAGAATCTGGACCGCTTTATATATACCAGGGTGGGTTCCCGCTGAGTGCGCTGGGGGTGCTGCCTCCGTGTGGAATTGGTGCAGCAATCCTGTATCCTGCCACCCTATGACCCCCGATGAATTTATCCGCAAGTGGCAGGCGTCCAAGCTCAAAGAACGGTCGGCGGCACAGGAGCATTTTATTGACCTGTGCAAGTTGGTAGACCACCCGACCCCGGCAGATGCCGACCCGGATGGGGATTGGTTCACCTTTGAGAGGGGGGCCAAAAAAACCGGCGGCGGTGACGGCTGGGCCGATGTGTGGAAGCGCGGCCACTTCGCGATAGAATACAAGGGTAAACACAAGGACCTGGACCAAGCCTTTGCCCAGTTGCAGCGGTATGCCATTGCCCTGCAAAACCCGCCCCTGTTGGTGGTATGTGATACGGACCTGATCCGCATTCATACCAACTTCACCAACACGGTAGAAGAAATCCATTTCATAGAACTGGAACACCTGCGCGACCCGGCCAACCTGCAAACGCTGCGCTGGATGTTCACCGACCCCGAGCGACTCAAGCCGGGCACCACCCGCGATGCGGTGACAGAACGGGCGGCAAGGGCCTATGCCGAGATCGCCCAAAGTCTGCGCAAGGCCGGGCACCCGCCGGACAAGGTGGCCCACTTCGTCAACCGCCTGCTGTTCTGTATGTTCGCCGAGGACATCGGCCTGTTGCCCAACGAGTTGTTTACCCGCGTATTGGAGATTGCCGCCAGCGAACCCAGCCACTTCGTGCCCATGCTCCAAGACCTATTCGGCAACATGCGCAAGGGTGGCAACTTTGGCGCAGACAAGATTGAATGGTTCAACGGCGGCCTGTTTGACAACAACGAAGCCCTGTCGCTGGATTCAAGCGGTATCAAGCAGGTGTTAAAAGCCGCCCGGATGGACTGGGACCAGATTGAACCATCCATCTTCGGTACTCTGTTTGAGCGCGGACTGGACCCGGCCAAACGCAGCCAACTGGGGGCGCACTACACCGACCCGGTATCGATCATGCGGCTCATAGAGCCGGTGGTGCTGGCCCCCCTGCGGGCCGAGTGGGATAAGGCTAAAGCACGAATAGAATTCGAACTGGGAAAAGAAGAAATAGCTGAGGCAAAATTAGCCCAAGCGGGCTTTAGCAAGGACGAAAGAAAAACTATAAAAACGGTTGCTACGAAGGCCCACAATCAAGCTCAAAAGCAATACATAGCGTTTCTCACCCGCCTGTACGCGGTGCGGATACTGGACCCGGCCTGTGGTTCCGGCAACTTTCTCTATCTGGCCCTGTTCCATCTCAAGGACCTGGAACTGCGGGTGATGCTGGAGGCCGAGGCGCTGGGGCTGGAGCGCGGCTTTCCGCACTTGGGGCCGGAGGTGGTACAAGGTATTGAGCTAAACCCCTACGCCGCCGAGCTGGCCCGCGTGACCGTCTGGATTGGTGAGATTCAATGGATGATGCGCAACGGTTTTGGCTTCAACAAAAAACCGGTGCTGACTTCCTTGGACCATATCGAATGCCGGGACGCGGTCTTGACTGCCGAGGGCGAGGCGGCGGAGTGGCCCGAGGCCGATTTTATCATCGGTAACCCGCCGTTTTTGGGGGACAAGAAGCTGATCGGTGAACTGGGGGAGGACTACGCCGCCACCCTGCGCGCCGCCTACAAGGGCCGGGTGCCCGGCGGGGCCGATCTGGTAACTTGGTGGTTTGAAAAAGCGCGGGAACAGATTGCCACTGGTAAGGCCCGGCGGGCCGGACTGGTCTCCACCAACTCGATCCGGGGCGGCAAGAACCGCAAGGTGTTGGAACGGATCGTGGCCGATATGCCCATATTTGCCGCCTGGAGTGATGAACCGTGGGTAGTGGATGGGGCCGCCGTGCGGGTGTCGCTGATTGGGTTTGGTAAAGGGGAGGATGCCCCTGTGCTGGATGGGGAGGTGGTACCCCGGATTCATGCGGACCTAATGGCAGAGGGTGCAGACCTGACTGAGGCTGTACAGTTGGTAGAGAACGCAGGGGTGGCGTTTCAGGGTACGGTCAAAGTGGGGCCGTTTGATATCCCGGGCGAACAGGCGCGGGAGTGGTTACCTCTGCCTGTCAATCCCAACGGATGCTCCAACGCCGATGTGGTGAGACCGTGGGCCAATGGGCTGGATGTAACCAGGCGTCCCCGAGATATGTGGATTGTGGACTTCGGCATAAACCGTACCGAGGTTGAGGCTGCCCTGTACGAAGCGCCGTTTGAATTTGTGAGGGAGCATGTTTACCCAGTACGGACCGCTTTGAAGGAAGATGGAACCCCGAAGGTCCGCCGTGATGGTCACCGGCGGTATTGGTGGCGCTTTGGCGAAACCCGATCCGGGATGCGTGCCGCCCTAGCACCATTGGGACGGTACATAATCACGCCAAGGGTGGCGAAGCATCGGCTGTTTGCATGGGAACCTTTCTCCACCCTAACTGACAGTGCTGCTGTAGCCATTGCCCGCGACGACGACACCACCTTCGGCATTCTCCATTCCCGCTTCCACGAACTGTGGGCATTACGGATGGGGACCAGCCTGGAGGACCGGCCCCGCTACACCCCCACCACCACCTTTCAGACCTTCCCGTTCCCAGAGGGCCTGACCCCCAATATTCCCGCCGCCGACTATGCCGATAATCCCCACGCCCGGGCCATAGCCACCGCTGCCCAACGACTGACCGAACTGCGGGACAACTGGCTGAACCCGCCCGAGTGGGTGCGACGGGAGCCGGAGGTGGTCGCGGGCTTCCCGGATCGCCTGATCCCGGTGGATGAAGCCGCCGCCAAGGAACTTAAAAAGCGCACCCTGACCAACTTGTACAACCAACGCCCCGCATGGCTGCAACACGCCCACAAGGCGTTGGATGAAGCCGTGGCCGCCGCCTACGGCTGGGACCCGGACATCCCCGATACCGATGTGCTGGCCCGCCTACTAGAACTGAATCAGCAACGGGCCGCCAAGTAGGTAGTCCTATCGCCCAAGCGGGGGGGACCTATATTTTGGGCGTGTGGTGGAGCATGATTGCCGAGTTAAGAGATGATAAATGAATCAGCGATATATGAGAGTTGTGCTCTATAGGCTTGGCGTTACATCATTTAACGCTGTATTGGTTGATTTTTTAGAGAAAATAGCCGTTCATATCCTGTGGATAACCTCGATAGAAAAGGCTATAGGCATATGTTTTATCAAGGTTTATCATGAACGGGTATAATTCATTAAAGGCTTGTTTAGTTTATTCCGATTAGGTATAGTAATTAGTGAGTCATCCCGGTGGGGTATATCCCCATCGGAGCCCGGTTGCCTGCGCGCCGGGCTTTTTTTTGTGTACAATGGCGGCGTGAACAAGCGTCGCGCTATATGTTTCATTGATGGCTTCAATCTCTACCATGCCATTAATGGTGTGCGGCAGAGGGGGGCAGATGGCAATCCGATTAAGGCCTCCAACGGGTCTTGGATTCCCCGCCACGATTTGAAGTGGGTGAATCTCTGGAGTCTAACCCAAGCATTCCTGAGCCCCACGAATACCGAGTTGGCCGGTGTTTATTACTTTTCTGCCTATGCAGACCATTTGCCTCCAGATATACCGGGTCGCCACCGAGCATATGTCAAAGCGAACAAAGCGTACGGAGTTGTTCCTGTAATGGGACATTTCAAAAATAAGGCCCGCAAGTGCCGGAGTTGCAAAGCGACCTGGACGGCCCACGAAGAAAAAACCAGTGACGTAAACATTGCGATTCAACTGGTTCACCGCGCCTATCGTGACGAGTACGATGTTGCGCTTGTGATGACTGCCGACTCAGACCTGTGCCCCGCAATTGATTTGGTGGCAGTCAATTTTCCAGACAAGGATATAGTTGTGGTCACCCCACCAGGGCGTTACAACATTGCTCGCGAGATTCGGGCGAAAGTGGAAGTAAAAAAGATCAAGGAGAAGCATCTGGTGAACAACCTTCTCCCCAAGGATGTGTATGACAACGGGGTCTTGGTGGCCTCCCGCCCCTCAAAATATGCCCCGTGAGACTACCGAAACCAAACGCATTGCTGTTTACTGGCTGAACCTGCCCGAGTGGGTGTGACGGGAGCCGGAGGTGGTGCCGGGCTTCCCGGATCGCCTGATCCCGGTGGATGAAGCCGCCGCCAAGGAACTTAAAAAGCGCACCCTGACCAACCTGTACAACCAACGCCCTGCGTGGCTGCAACACGCCCACAAGGCGCTGGATGAAGCCGTAGCCGCCGCCTACGGCTGGGACCCGGACATCCCCGATACCGATGTGCTGGCCCGCCTACTGGAGTTGAACCACCAACGGGCTGGCAAGTAGACCTCTACCGGGGGGGCACCTAAAATCTCTGTAGACTGCCCCAACTGTGACCGGTGGATGCGCACATTTTTGCGGTCGCATGTTTGAAGTTGGGGGGTGGGGCCACCAAAACCAGCAGTATATCGGCGGCGGGTCCTTGCTGGGGGACAACGCCCACGGGTGCGCTGCGCGCCGTATCGCGCCACTTTCTACAACTCAAAAACGTGTTTCCGTTTCCGTTTTTGGCTGCCGTTAAGGTGGTAAGGCCCCGCCAGAAAATGCCCATAGAAGGGCAGAAAATCGGGGGTAACTATGGGGGTATGCAATCGACCACCCATTGTGTTTGATTTATTAAATCAACAGGTTGTATGTGTGATGTGATAGCCCCCGGCCCAATTGCCGTTCCGGTAACGTCCGGGACAGACCATTAAGCCCGTGTCTCCGTTGGGGATGCGGGCTTTTTGTTGTCTGGTGGGGGCGGTTTTTTCAGCCTGCCCCCCTCCAGTGATACGGTGTTTGTTCCGACCAGAAGTGAGACACTTTTCTTGCGGTGAGGGGCACCCATTATGAACGAATCAACACGCGGGCTGGACCACTCGCACTTCTCTACTCCGGGGGTTGAGCAGCGTGCCCATCAACGGTGGGACGCTTCCTTGCCGGCCATGGTGATGGTCGATGGGCATTCCGTGCCGGGAATGGTGACCAGCCTGAGCGAGGGGGGCCTGTTCCTGCAATGTGCCTCACAGGCGCTGGAAGGTATGCTGATCACGGTCCATATTGATCCCTCCGATGCCCAACAGCCCGGAACCATCCTGATCGATGCAAGGGTGGTTCACCGTTGCGAGGCCGGTATGGGGGCCGAATTTACAGGCCAAAGCCATGTGGATCGACGCCAGATTACCGCCCTGTTGGTAGAGATTAACAGGGCCGTCTCTCGCTGACCCTGGTCTTTGGATCGTAGAACGGGCAGCAAGGGGCCGGTGCCTACCGGTCGGCGGGCTCCCGTTTGCCTTTTGAACGGCCCAGCCGCTCCACGCTGTAGTTCCAGGACTGCCAGACCGCCAGCTGGTCGTATGCCCAGCGGTATTCGCCCTCACCAACCAGGCCCGGTTTCAGGCAGGTGCGATACCACTCGGTGGCGCGGGTGATGTCTCCCTCCGATTGGGCCTTCAAGCCCAGGTAGTATGCAGTCTCGACCAGTTGGTCGTTGGGTAGCACCAGATCGGCCATCCTGGCTTCGCTGATCTGGCCCAGCAGAAACCTGCCCAGCGTATCGTAAAGACCGCTCCCCGCCCGGTCGTAGTAGGCCTCGATCTGCCGTTTCTGGCTGTTGGAGGCCCCATCGCGAATCATGGCGGCGGCCCGCAGCAACCATACGTAGTCGGCATGTGGGCCGCGACTCGGGTCGCCCACCAGTTGCCATAGCAGTTCAGGCGAACCCCTGCCGTAAAAAATCATGGCGGCCATATTGCGCTGTATTAGTGGCACGTGACGGCCCAGCCAGGCGGCGGCATTGTCGATGCCCTCAGTCTCCTTCAGAAATTGGTAGGCCTGGACCCGCATCACGATTTCGCCTCCGCCCCGGCTGTGCAGCAGGTTCTGGAGTTGAAATGCCAGATCGGGGTCGCCTTGCTGGGCCACATACAGCGCGGGTGCTTGCAGCCGGCTTTGCGGTATCTGTGCGGCGATAAGGGCGCGCATGGCCGCCATTGCCTCATCGGGTTGCTTGGCCAACTCCGCGTTGAAGGCTTTGCCAATCACAAAGCGCCAGTCCGAAGCGGTGATTTGCACCGGCCAGCGAGACAGCAGTTGCGCTGCCTCCTCATGTCGGCCTTCACCCCACAGCAACTGGAGCAGTGGGGTAGTGCTCTTCAGGTGGGTGGGATACCGCTTGGCGAGCGCGGTGGCAATATACTCTGCCCGGGGGATGTCCTCCAGCGCGCGCTCCACCTTGACTGCCTCCCGCATGACCTGTCCATAGTACCCTTCCACTTCAGGGGTGATCACCGTTTTGGCCTTCAGAGGCTGGCCCAACTGCCGGTACATGCGCGATACACGTGTAGTGGCCTGCATGGTGTAAAACCACGAGGCACGGGGCAGTTCTTTATCCA
>JALWRU010000004.1 GCA_026994095.1 Nitrospira sp.
CTATACCGCGGCAGTTTTTCTGGACAATCGCGAGATCTCTCGCGGGTCAGGTCCCAGCAAACGCGAGGCTGAGCGTCTGGCAGCGCAAACCGCCTTCCTGGAGTTGTCCCGAGGGGCCAACGACTGATACGACCCCGCCCTGCCCATCTGCCAGTAGACATCACCATATTACTTGATCTTTGTGGGGGCACCCCCCTATACTGGACCGCTTTCTTTTAACCTTGGGGTGGCCGTTGGATTGGGCCTGCGTTTTTGCGGTATGCAGGCCCTGTTGCATTTGACGGCAAACCACACCCCGTAGACCGATAAGCCGCAAGGAATTGGATCAGCAATTGACTACTATTGAGGAAATTTCGACCGAGCAGATGCTCGAGTTGTGTGACGCGACGTTCAAAAACTTCAACGAGGGCGAGGTCGTTGAGGGGCAGGTGGTCGAAAAACAGCGTGACGGCGTGATGGTGGACATCGGCTTCAAGATGGAAGCGGTGATCTCCAAAAACGAATTCTCCACCGAGGAGTGGGATGTACTCGAAGACGGCTCTGCCTTGCAGGTCTACATCGAGAACCCCGAGAACCGTGACGGCAAGCTGGTCCTCTCCAAAGAAAAAGCCGACCGCATGAAGGTCTGGGAGGCCTTGAAGGACGCCCACGACGCGAACACCCCGGTGGAAGGGGTCATCCTGTCCCGCATCAAGGGTGGTTTGATCGTCGATGTGGGTGGTATCAAGGGCTTCCTGCCCGGATCGCAGATCGATCTGCGGCCCGTCCGCGATCTGGACGCCCTGCTGGGCCAGACGCTGGCCATGCAGGTCATCAAGATCAACCGCAAGCGCAACAACATTGTGCTGTCCCGCCGGGTACTGCTGGAAGAGGAGCGCGGCAAGCTGCGCGACACCACGCTGGCCAACCTGGAGCCGGGCCTGCTGATCGACGGTGTGGTAAAGAACATCACCGACTACGGTGCGTTTGTGGACCTGGGCGGTATCGACGGCCTGTTGCACATCACCGATATCTCCTGGGGCCGCATCAGCCACCCCTCCGAGGTGGTCAAGGTGGGCGACAAACTACAGGTGGTGGTGCTGCGCTTCGACCGGGAGTCCCAGCGGGTTTCCCTGGGCCTCAAGCAGAAGACTCCGGATCCCTGGACCACTGCCGCCGAGCGTTACCCGGTCAACAGCCGGGTCAACGGCAAGGTGGTCAGCCTCACCGACTACGGCGCCTTTGTGGAGTTGGAGAAGGGTGTCGAGGGTCTGTGCCACATCTCGGAGATGTCGTGGACTTCAGACGTGAAGCACCCGTCCAAGGTGGTCAGCGTGGGGGATGAAGTGGAGGTGGCAATCCTCAATATCAACACCGAGAGCCGCAAGATTTCGCTGGGTATGAAGCAGACCCAGACCAACCCGTGGGATCTGGTGGAGTCGAATTATGCCGAGGGACAGCGGGTCAAGGGCGTGGTTCGCAACCTGACCGATTTCGGTGCGTTCGTGGGCCTGCCGGAAGGCATCGACGGCCTCATCCACGTATCGGATATCTCGTACACCAAGCACATCAAGCATCCGTCCGAACTGTTCCAGAAGGGGCAGGAGGTGGAGGCCGTGATCCTCAAGGTAGACCGTTCCAAAGAGCGCATCTCGCTGGGCTACAAGCAGCTTGAGGCTGACCCCTGGGAAGATCGCATCCCTGAGAGCTACCCGGTGGGCAAGGTCATCAGCTGCAAGGTCATCAAGATCGCCGACTTCGGCGTGTTCGTGGAGTTGGAAGAGGGCGTTGAAGGCCTGATTCCTGCCAGCGAGATGATCATCAGCGACGGCAAGCGCATGAGCGACATGGTCACCGAGGGTGAGCCGGTGGAGGCCAAGATCATCCGTGTGGATGCGGACGATCAGAAGATCGCCCTGAGTACCCGCGCCCTGACCGAGGAGTCTGATGCGGGCAACATGGCCGACTTCGTGGCCAAGCAGAAGCAGTCTTCGGACCGCTCCCCTGCACCGACCACGTTGGGCAGCCTGATTCAGGACCAGCTCAACAAAGACAAGGACTAATCCGAACACCGTGGAAGTCACGACCGGCAAAGCCGTGCGGGTCGGCTTCCTGCTGTTCTGCGGATTGGCGGTGGTGGTATTTGCCGCCGCCTATCTGGGGGTTCATCGACTGGCACCAGGGGTCGGCAATGCCGTCGCCCTGGTGCGGGTCGAAGGCCCGATTCTGGATGCGCGCAAGGTGGTGGAGACCATCCGCACCCATCAGCGCGACCAGGGCATCAAAGCCATGGTACTGCGGGTGAACAGCCCGGGCGGCGGGGTAGTCCCGTCGCAAGAAATCCACGACGCGGTGGTGGCCTTTCAGGCGGCTGGCAAGCCGGTAGTGGTATCGATGGGCACCGTGGCCGCTTCGGGTGGCTACTACATTGCCGCCCCGGCGGATGCTATCCTGGCCAATCCGGGTA
>JALWRU010000005.1 GCA_026994095.1 Nitrospira sp.
TCTTCATGGAGCGGGGCGGGCTTTTGATATCAGTATTCAAATAGGGGAGGATACCCCGCGCTACTCCGATGAAGATTTCCGCAACATTGTGGCGTTTGGTTGAGAATCGGGATGTCGTTGGGGTGGCGTTACTGCTCCTGCTCCAAGTGTGGTCCACGGAGGACGGCAGACGTCCCGCGCCCCCCTTACGCCTCGTCCTGATCGCGGCCTGGTTTTCCATGCCACACTCCAAAAAACACCGCCGCAGCCGTCAGCGGACCCGGACTACCGATCGTTGGTATCACGCCAAGGGCCGCAACACATAAGAGAACCGGCCCTGTCCAAGGGGTTCCGAGTTGTCGGTGTGCCATGCGGGAGGCCCATAGCACCACCAGAAACAGACCCACCGGAACCGGTAGCGCACCGGGGTGCCAGGGGGTGCTATACGCAGCAATTGCCAACAGCGCCAGCCCCAGGTTGGCCGGGGCGGCAGTGGTCCAGAAGGGTTGTTTCCCCCACATGCCCATGCAGCCGGTAATCAGGGCTGCCGCGATCAGGACAGGCCCCAACAGGGTGGCGCTGCCGAACAGGAATTGACCCAATGGGGCAATCGGCTCCCACGCCGTCAGCAGCATGCCGCCCAACAGGGCAGCACCAGCCACCAACAGTGCAATGAACACCAGGCGGTTGCCCTCGTCGGCCAGAATTTCGACCAGTTCACCAGCCCATTGTTTCACTTTCACAGCCCTCCCACGGCACAGCGCGCGTAACAGACCGGGTGGTCACGCGCTAGCCAGATCAAGGTATCAAGGTCCAATCGATTAATCTCGTCGGTGGTCCAGCCTTCCGGCAGGTTATTGATGAGGCATCCGCGTATGCAGTTAAAGAGCCAGTTGTCACCCGTACCCTCGCAGATGGCACGCTCCGGGCTTCCTGCAGGGTAGTGGTCTTTACACGTTTTCGGCCCGGTGGGTGTTCCGGGTGGGTAGTGCCATACTGCACCAAACCCACTTGCCGACGATGCCTGCCGAAGGCGAGCGTTAATGGGCGGTTCGTCCCCCAGGATTGCCCATAATGGTTTTGGCTCTCCTGGAAGGCCACGCCATTTAGCCTTCTTTTTGGCCTCGTGGGACCGTGGTGCGAGGATTTCTGCAAGCGATTTTGGTTTGAATGATGAATCTACCATGGGGTTTCCTTTTTTCTACATGGCGTTCCGGCATCAAGCCAGCGGTATCGGTTGTGTTCAGACATGCCATGCGTCACCGTGACAAATCAGAACCCATACCGCCTTGCATCTCTTGCGTTTTTAGATTGGATTTTTGTAGCTTTTTTTTTAAATGTCCGACGCCGAGAGCAATCCTGAGGCCTTCGTCTGGAGCAGGAAAAAAAGCGGATATATTGATGACAATGTTAGATTAACATTGCCTGTCTTAAGAAGGCTTGGTAATGCCCCATTTTTAATGGCGCAAATGGGTAGAACGGTTAGGCCATTAGGGATATTTTGTTTGGGAATGCTGCATTCCAAAACCACGTTAGGCCGTTCGTGGTTATAGATCCATAGCCATTTGGTGCGTTGCGTCGGAGCCAAATTACCCGGCAAGCCACCACAGGGCAGAGCTACCGCTTGCGAACCGTGCGGGTTCTGTACCTGATCGGTTCGGGCCGGTGCAGCCGGTTCTCCAGAATAACCGGGTCCAGCACCTCGTCGCAGATCGGGCAGTGCAGGGCGGTGATGCCGATGGCACCGCTGTCGTCCAGCAGGTCCAGAAACGAGTCGGCCACCATGAGCGGCACCACACGACAACCCATTGAGATTTTTTGCGCCGGGCGGCATACGGACGCCGCCGGGGTGGCCCGTGTGTTCACCACCCACAATGAATCGCGCCATAGACGACACCCAGTCAAATCGATTGGGGTGGCGGAAACTTGCCGATATGCGTCTCGTGGTGTATGTTTTTTTCAGGAGAATTCATACAGAGATATGTCGTGAACATCACAACACAGCCTCATTTCAAGGCCGGCAAGGTGTACCGGACCCGAGATTTGGTCCGCTGGAGCGCCAACCCCACCCGGCTGGCAAAACGCCTGGTGAAAGAAGGTCGGCTTCGTCAGGCGGCCCATGGCCTTTTCTACAAGCCACAGGCGAGCCGCTTCGGGCCTGCGCCGGCGACTGAGGTTGAGGTCATGCGGGCCTTCCTTGGTGGTGCTCCGTTCCTTATTAGCGGTCCCCGGTGTTGGAACGGGCTGGGGCTTGGGTCGACCGCGCTCTTTGCATCCACGCTCGTCTACAACACCAAGCGTTCGGGTGAGTTCACCATCGATGGCCGCCGATACCTGCTCCGGCGTGTTCGGTTCCCCAAAAGCCCGTCACCGGAGTGGTTTGTGGTCGATCTTCTGCAACATCACGAGATGGCAGGAGCCGCGCTCTCTGATCTGGAAAGAGCGCTTACCCAATCGCTCAAATCCGGGCGCTGGGACCGGGTGCGCCTTGCAAAGATGGCCTGTGAATACGGCACCAAGGCCACCCAGTCCATCGTGAACCAGTGTATCGCAGCGGCAGAAGCGCACCGATGAACTTCGTCCATGACGAGCCGGAATTTAGCAATCTCCTTGAGATCGTTGCCAGAGAAACCGGCATCGCGGCGGCGCTGGTCGAAAAGGACTATTGGGTCACACATACCCTGTGGGGGCTTCACCAACTGGGTCTGGCGGTCTGGTTCAAGGGGGGCACCTCCCTGTCCAAGGGTTTTGGCATCATCCAGCGTTTTTCAGAAGACCTGGATTTGATGATCGAGCAGGGTATCGCCGTCGGCCTTCCAGAAGTAATCAACTGGGGCAGTATGAACAAGGGGCCTGTGGCCAGCCGCAAAGCCTTCTATAGCGCGTTGGAGCAGGTGTTGCACATAGCGGATATGCAAATTGAACGAACCGACTTTGTAGACCCCAAGGCCCGCAGCGCGGAGTATCGGGGGACTTATCCAGGCATGTTGCTGGACGGCCTGTCACCCGCCATGCGCCCCTATGTGCTGCTTGAAGTCGGGCATGCCCGCGTTGTTCCTCACGTCGAACGGCCAATCACATCATTTATCCACGAGCACCTTGTGGAAACCGGAATGCTTGACGGGTACAGGGACAATCACCCCCGGGCCGTGCGCTGTGTCCATCCGTTGCTCACGCTGTTCGAGAAACTGGATGCCATGGACAGACGGTACGCTCGTGAACCGATGGAAGCGGACGCCTTCGTGCGCCACTACGAGGATGCGGCGCATATCATTCGCGCCATGGGCGATTTGCCCCCCCTGAAAACGACTCCCCCGGAGTTGGGGAATGACCTCCTTCGTGGCAATGTGATCCGCGCCCTGCCGGATGTAGATGCGCCTGCTCTTGCCCTGACCCCACCGGAAAAACGCCGTGCCGTTGAAAGGGCGTACACAAAAATTGCGCCGATGTATTGGGGGACGAGGCTCACCCTTGACGAAGCGTGTGAGGTGATACGGGGTTGGGTGCAACGGCAGGGGTGGTGATTGCCCTTCCGGCAGCATAATTCATCGCACATCGACGCCAAGCCAACCTCTTATTGATAGAGGTGGGCACAAGCACCACATACGTGCCGTCATGCGTTGGGGCGACAGGGCAGAGCTACCGCTTGCGAACCGTGCGGGTTCTGTACCTGATCGGTTCGGGCCGGTGCAGCCGGTTCTCCAGAATAATCGGGTCCAGCACCTCGCCGCAGATCGGGCAGTGCAGGGCGGTGATGCCGATGGCGCCGCTGTCGTCCAGCAGGTCCAGAAACGAGTCGGCCATCATGCGCGCTCCGCATCGGAGGCACTGCCCGGAAGCGTTCGCGTCCCCCTTGTCAGACCGTTGATCGGCGTACTTTTTTGCCTGGCAACTGTTCAACCCTTCATCTCCTCCATCGTTTCCAGAGTGCTGACCGCCTGATCCAGCGCGGTTTCCCGCGCCCGGTGGCAGTGGTCCTTGGGCAGGTCTTCCAACACCCGCATGCGGATCAGCTCTTTTACCGCAGGGCTGCCCAGACCGGATACCAGCACCGGCATGCCCCGGTCCTGCATCTGCCGGAACATCTCGCGCATGGCCATGATGGCCGAGGTATCGACGGTCACCACGTCGGTCAGGTCGATCACCGCCGCCCGGTAGCTGTTGCCGAAGGACGCCATGCGTTTGACCATGTCCTTGGCCGAGCAAAAGCTGAACGGCCCGCTCATGTGCAGCAGCAGCACACGCCCCGCCGCACGTTTCATCAAGGCCCGTTCGTTGTCGTTGAGGCGCACCGCTTCAGTCTCGCTGTCGGCGATTTTGATCTGCGCTAACTGGGCCTCACTCAACCGTTTGGCAGACAGTAACGAGGCCAGAATAATGCCCATCCCCACGGCGGTGATCAGGTCGATCAGCACCGTCAGCACAAATACCGTAACCATGATGGCGATGCCCTGGGGCTGGGCGCGCCGCATGAGCCGCAGATAGTCCCAATCGACAATGTCCCAACCGACCTTCAGCAGGATTCCCGCCAGCACCGCCATGGGGATGTGCGCCACCAGCGGATAGAGGCCCACCACCAGCGCAAACAGCACCACCGAGTGCAGCGCCCCGGAGATGGGGGTGCGCCCCCCGGCACGCACGTTGACCACCGTGCGCATGGTGGCCCCCGCGCCGGGAATCCCGCCCATCATCCCGGCCACCAGATTGCCGATACCCTGACCGACCAGCTCCCGGTTGGGGGCGTGATGGGTGCGGGTGATGTTGTCGGCGATCAGCGAGGTTAAAAGGCTGTCGATGGTGCCTAAAATGGCCAGTTCCAGCGCCGAGCGCAGCATATTGGGCAGGGCGTGAATGTCGATGGTCGGCAGGTGCGGGGTGGGCAGACCGTGGGGGATCTCGCCGATCACCGCCACCTGCGGGAACAGGTAGAGCGCTCCCAGCGAGCCGACAATCAGGGCGATCAGGGGCGGCGGCACCCAGCGCCGCACTGTCGCCGGGGTCCACAGCAGAATCGCCAGCGCCACGCTGCCCAACGCCACTGCTGACCACTGGGGGTGGGAGAGTACGTCGGGCAGGGACACGAGCACCGCCAGGATGCCACCCGTGGGATTCTCAAAACCGACAAACGGGGCGAACTGGAGCGCAATGATGATGGTGCCGATGGCGGTCATCACCCCGGAGATCACCGGAAACGGCAGGTAGGATACATACCGGCCAATGCCCAGCACGCCGAACAGGATCTGAATCAGGCCGCCCAGCATCACCACGGTAAAGGCCAGTGCCGGTTCCTGGGCGTACTGGGTGACGATCACCGCCATGACCACGGTCATCGGTCCGGTGGGGCCGGACACCTGCGCCGGGGTACCGCCGAACAGGGCCGCAAACAGCCCCACGAAGATGGCACCGTACAGCCCGGCAATCGGCCCGGCACCGGAGGCCACACCAAAGGCCAGCGCCAGCGGCAGGGCCACCACAGCGGTGGTCAGCCCGCCAAAGATATCCCCCCGGATAAAGCGTAATGAATAGCCGTGGAACGGTGTCATGGGCGTTGGGGTCCCCGCGTGACGTCTTGCATCGCATCGATCTGTTCGCCACGCATACGCGCCTTGTTGCGTACGATTTCCGCCACCTCGTTGTCGCGGGTTTCCTCCGGGGTTTCGATCAGCAGTGGGGGGACCTGTGCCGGGCGGCCAGTGCCGTCCAGCGCCACAAAGATAAAGTGGGCGGTGGTGCAGTGACGTCGGTCGCCACAGGTGGGGTTCTCGGAATAGATATCGACCTTGATGACCATCGAACTGCGGCCGGTGCGCACCACCCTGGCCACCGCTTCGATCTGCTCTCCCACATAGATGGGATGTTTGAAATCCATGGCCTCGGTGGAGGCGGTGGTCACCACCCGGTTGGCATAGGCGGCCCCGGCCATGGCCCCGACCTTGTCCATAATCGCCATCAGTCGGCCACCGAACATGGAGCCGTAGGGGTTGGTGTCGTTGGGAAACACCAGCTCCCAACTGTGCAGCGGCTCGGATTTTTTAGGGGGCAGGCTCATGCTGTGCTTTCTGGCCACCGCTAAAAAACGGTGTGTTTTCGGGCGATACCGTGGTTATAATCTGATGTATGTTCACACGTCATTTTATTTATCGTCAATGTTAATATGATTAACATGTTTTCCCGTTTGAGAGGTGTGGATGGAACATCGAACCGCAAGACTCACGCTGCTGATCGATCCCAACAAGAAGACCATGTTCGAGAAGCTCTGCGCGGACGAAGATGTCACCCCGTCGCAGATGGTGCGCAAGATGATCCGGGAGTTTATTGAACAGCAGCTCGGCCCCGACTGGCGGGACGAGGTGTTCAAGGAAGACCCACCGCACTAGCACCAGCGCATCTGTTTTTGTTACAGGTCTGCGGGGAGCGCCCCGCCCGCCGGAGGCAAAAACCATCTGCGTGGAGCGCGAATTAAGATGCCGACCGCGGGCGGGGGGGCGGCCCCCGCAGGCCGGTAAGTAATAGAAGTGGTCAGGCGTGCCAGCCTAGGGCAGCGGCACCAGTGTCTGCCCTGACAGCCCCAGGGCGAACCCGGCCACTGCGCCCAGCGGCGGTACCCAGTGCCGTTGCAGCCGGGACTGGGGGGCGATGTCCTGAAAGATCAGATAGAGGATGCCACCGGCAGAGATGAGCATCACCCCGCCCAGCAGCTCCGTATAGTGTGAGAAGTAGCGCCAGCCCAGCCACCCCAGCACCGGGCCGAGCGGCACCATCGCGGCCATCATCCACAATATCCGCCGTTTGCTTTGCCCGGCGATGCCGCACAGTTCGCGATAGCCGTTAAACCCCTCCGGCAGGTTTTGCAGCCCGATCAGCGCCGCCAGCAACGGCGCAGTGGGGGAGCCGGTGGCGACGATGCCGCCAATCGCCAGTGACTCCGGCACATAGTCCAGCAGCATGGCCATAAACTGGGGCGACTCGCGCTTACGCAGCCCCAGCATGCGCTCAATGGCAAAAAACAGCAGCCCGCCAAGGCACAGCATCACCACCCCGGTAAGCGAGCCGTTCAGGTAGTCCATGCCCTCCGGCACCAGCACCAGCGCAATCGCCGCCAGCATGACCCCACCGCCAAAGGCGATCATAAAGTGGCGGAACTCCTGCTCCAGCCAGTGCGGCTGTATGCGCTCCACCGAGGCCAGCAGCCCGCCCAGCGGAATGCACGCGCCCGCCGCCCCGGTATACAGCATGATTTGTGTGAGTGGCGACATTCTAGAGGGAATGTACCACGGGGGTGACCTGCCTGTTTATGACGGATGCCGGGTGAGTGGGGGGCAACCGACGATGGCGCGGGGTGGACGGGCTACAGGCCAGCTCTGGCCAACTACGGTATCGTGGCGTCACCGTATGTCGTTGTAAGCGGCTGCAACATGGTGCGCCCGTCGGGGTTCGAACGCACTGCCCCCGGCTTGGCAGTCGGTTGGGGGAACACTCAGGAACCGCTATGGGCAGGGGGGCTCTACCGTACCGGCTGGCACTTCAAGGACGCAAAAAACAAGTAGGGTTCGGCAGTCACCCTGACGATCAAGCTACTGACGCAGCGCGTGCAGAACCAGACTTTCAGCCAGCCCCACCCGGTCTTTCCAAAGCACCTCCCGCATCAGCAAGTGTGGGACGTGTTTTTTTGCGTCACCCGAATCGCTCCTGTGCTGGATCAGGGAATCTGTGCTGTGGGCGCAGCGATCTCTTTCATATACCCCCGCCACGGGTTCACGCCGATCTCGTAGTAGGTATCGATCCACCCGCCTGTTTTGGGTGTGTGGGAAGGCTGCTGTTGCTTGACCTCGAAGGTGACAAAATGATCTCGTCCTACGTGTTTCGGGACATGTATCCAGCCCAGAAAATTCCACCTTTTGGCTTTGGGGAGCTTATATAGCTGCTCATCCGGCGCCAGGTCGATAGTCGAAACCGGGATATAGAGTGTGCGCTCCGGACAACTCTCAGGGCGACCCGGCGAGCACTCTCCATGGTCCAACACTTTAATCACCCGAAAAAAGGTATTGGCCGTGTGCTTCTCAGCGACGATTTCGAAATTATTCAGGACGTGGAGCAGCGCGGAGTTATCCTCTTTCGGTAACGGCAGCGGTTCCGCCGCTACGGGTAACGCACCAAAAAAGAGCAGCAGGCCGAGATAGCACCACTTCATGCCTTACTCCTGACCAGAAACGTGGATATGAGTCAGGTGACGAGTCCTCATTTCCGGCCTTGGGCTGGTCACTCCGCCATCGGTTTTTTCATTGATATACGGTCCGAAGTGTTCTCGAATATTTGGATGATTCCGGAACGCCTTCTGCAACCGATTTGCTGCCTCGTTGTTCGGACCAACCGGTTGCCCATTTACCCGGTTGATATCCACGGCTTTTTTCCGGTAGTGGTTACTATTTTTTGCATGCCCCCCGCCGGTGGTGCTGTTGATGTTGATATCTACCCCGATCTCTCTGGCAATTTCCTCAACCATACGTGCCGTAGCGTTGGTCACCGGCAGGTTGGGGCTTGGCGCACCCTCGACATTGTTTTCAAAGGTGATGCCAGGACCGTCCGGCCCACCGGGCTGTAGATGGATGTGGCGGTGGCCGGAATGATCTTCGCCGGTTCCCCCGGACCCGGACAGGGCATTGCTTTGCGCCAGCCGAACAGGACGCCCCGTGTTTGCGGCGTTGTCGCCAGGAGCGGCCCAATCGTAGGGCGGTTCGTTGCCCAGAATCGCCCACAGGGGTTTGATTTCCCCCGAACGTCTGCGCCATTGAACTTTCTGTCGGGCGTTACGGGACTGCGGCGCGAGGATTTCCGCGAGGGGTTTCGGCTGGAACGAGTGATCTGGCATGGAAACTTCCTTCTTTTACATGGTATTTCAATCGAAACGCAACGGGAGCCCGATCATGTTTTGGTGTGCACCCGGTGTCAGTGTATCAACTTCAAAATCCACGCTGACTTGCGTTTCTTGTGCTTTGAGTGGAACGGCACGACCTCAAGGACGATGGGAGTTTATCAGTCTCGGTAGGTCGGGGCGGTCTGGACTCGACGAAAACAGACGCCCATGCATACAGGCTTTTAGTCAAGCCCCCCAGTCGTTCAGATACCTCGTTCACCGAGTAGCCACGCTCCAGAATCTGGTGAACAGCCTCTTGCTTGAACTCCTTTGAATACCTCTGATTCATACCCACCCCCAATGCTTCCAATTCTACGCATCCAAGTGTCTGCAAAATCGGGGGAAGTCCAGACACCTGGTTGCATAGGCGTTCGATCATAGTTCCAACTGGTTTGGGACCACAAGCAGCACCTCACCACGTCAGGCCACGATAAACATCAAAATAGTGGTTGTTGTCGGATGTGGCCCCGCTTTTCTCGACCGTCACCACCTGTCACTGAAACAGCCGCGCTCCGTGGACCAGGCCCATCAACGAGTAGTAGTTCAGCATGTGGGGATACCGGTTTGCCGGGTGATAGCAGTCCACAAAGAGGCGCCCTTGGATCTCCCATATACAGTCATATCGTTGGACTGGAGTTTCCCACAGATTATGAATGGTTTCCCAAGTGTTACCGCAGATAATAATGTCGGGATTGATTAGATCAATCTGCTGCCAGAGACGTGTCCTGTGCAACTTTGCATGATCACCGATCTCCTCCATATCTGAGCTTAATTTACCGTCGCTTTTTTTGATGTTCACGACAGCGCTGCCGAGAAGTGCCTCGGAGGCGATTTCCCGACATTTTTCATATCCCTGTTCGTTGGA
>JALWRU010000006.1 GCA_026994095.1 Nitrospira sp.
GGTTGCGGTTGACGTGCTCCACCATGGCCGCCAGGGTGGTGGACTTACCGCTACCGGTGGCCCCGGTCAGCAGCACCAGTCCACGCGGCTCCATGGCCAGATCGGTGAGGATCGGCGGCATGTCCAGCTCTTCAAGGGTCTGAATGCGGGTGGAGACCACCCGAAACACCATGCTGACCGAACCCCGCTGCCTGAATATATTGACCCGAAAACGACCGACTCCGGCGTAGGAGTACGCCAGATCCAGCTCACCCCTGGCGTTGAACTGCTCCTTCTGGCGGGCATTCATGATGCCGGAGGCGATGGCCTCGCCTGCTTCACCCGACAGGGAGGGGGCCCCCTCCACCGGCCGCAACTCGCCATTGACCCGCATCTTCGGGGGTTTTCCGGCCTTCAAATGAAGGTCAGAAGCCCCCTGGGAAATGGTTGTTTTAAGCAGGTCGGTGATATTCATAGGGTCTCGATATCATGCGGTGGCGGCTTTGGCTTTCGCTTTGTCTTTGGCCTTGGGCTCCTCACTCTTATCGATCAATCCGACAGCAATCTTGACCTTCTCGGTGATCTCGTCGAACAACTCCTGGTTCTCCAGCAGGAACGCCTTGACGTTCTCCCGACCCTGGCCGATGCGCTCGGAGCCGTAGGAGTACCAGGCCCCGCTTTTCTTGATAATGTCGTTGGCGACCCCCAGATCGACGATTTCGCCGGAGCGGGAGATCCCCTCGTTGAACATAATCTCGAATTCTGCCTGACGGAAAGGCGGGGCCACCTTGTTTTTGACCACCTTCACCCGCACCCGGCCACCCACCACCGCATCGGCCCGCTTGAGCGCCTCGATACGACGAATGTCCAGCCGCACACTGGCGTAGAATTTGAGCGCGTTACCACCGGTGGTGGTTTCCGGGTTGCCGAACATGACACCAATCTTCATGCGCAACTGGTTGATGAAGACCACCGTGGCGTTGGTTTTTGAGATGGTACCGGTCAGCTTGCGCAGGGCCTGGGACATGAGGCGGGCCTGTAGACCCACATGGGAGTCCCCCATGTCGCCTTCCAACTCAGCCCGGGGGGTGAGTGCCGCCACCGAATCGACCACCACAATGTCGACCGCGCCTGAGCGCACCAGTGTCTCGGTGATCTCAAGGCCCTGCTCACCGGTATCCGGCTGGGACACCAGCAGCGCGTCGACGTTCACTCCCAGCCGTTTGGCGTAGTTCATGTCCATGGCGTGCTCTGCATCCACAAACGCAGCGGTACCCCCGGCACGCTGGCAGGCGGCTACTGCCGACAGTGCCAGGGTGGTTTTACCGGAGGACTCCGGGCCGAAGATCTCGACCACGCGGCCCTTGGGGATGCCGCCGATGCCAAGCGCCAGGTCCAGTGATATGGAGCCGGTAGGGATGGCTTCAATGCCGGGCAGGGAGGCGTTCTCCCCCAGTTTCATGATGGCCCCTTTGCCAAATTGCCGCTCAATTTGTGCCAGTGCCAGATCGAGGGCCTTGGCCCGGTTGCTGTCTGCGCTCATGTTGTCTGAATCCTTATGGTTCGCCGTTTACCAGGGCATCCGTTGAGGCCGGTTGCCGACCCTCCTGGTCGGCTTTTTTGGGCCGGTTTACTCACCGATTCTCGATCCGTGTCATTGACGCCCGGTGGGCAGCTTTCGATAATCGCAAAATGGATGCACAACCACAAGAGCAACCGGCCAAATTTCATTGGCAGGTGCCCACCATTGATCCGGACCAGCGCCGTACCTTGCGGCAGCAGTTTGGCCTGTCGCGCATTGCCGCGCAGGTACTGTTGAACCGCAAACTCAATGACCCGGCGCAGGTGGCGACCTTTCTCACGCCTGACAAGGCCCCCCTGTACGACCCCTATCTGTTCCGCGACATGCGCCGCGCTGTGGCACGGGTGGAGCAGGCGTTGACGGCAGGGGAGGGCGTTGCCGTCTATGGCGACTACGATGTAGACGGCATCTCCGGTGCCACCCTGCTGGCCGAATTTTTTGATGGCCTGGGCCATCCGGTCACGGTGGTGATTCCGGACCGTTTTGTCGATGGCTATGGCCTTAATCCAGAGCGGGTGACGGCCCTGGCCGGGGACGGTATCGGCCTGATTATCACTGCCGACAACGGTACCAGCGCCCACCGGGCGGTGGCCCGTGCCGCCGAGTTGGGGGTGGATGTGATCATTACCGATCATCACGAGGTGGGCGAGTCCATGCCGCCCGCCTACGCCCTGCTCAATCCCCACCGGCCGGACGGCACCTACCCTGAAAAAAATCTGTGCGGGGTGGGGGTGGCCCTCAAACTATGCCACGCCATTCTCATGGGCCGGGGGCAGGCTGAGGCCGAAGTGTTGCCCGAGGTGCTGGAGCCATTACTGGATCTGTTTGCGCTGGGCACGGTGGCCGATATGGCCCCGCTCAGAGGTGAAAATCGTC
>JALWRU010000007.1:0-1158 GCA_026994095.1 Nitrospira sp.
CCGTGGCCCATGCGGCAGTAACCTGCCCATATCTGCTACACTAAGCGCCGTTTGCGGGCGGGGTGTTGCGCCCTCACCTGCCCTTAGTACTCCACGGAATCCGCAAATGTCGGTCACCCCATCTACTACCCTTGTCCAACGTTTGCAGCAGGCCCTGCTGGGCGGGGTTGTGCATCTGTTGTTGTGGATACTTAAAACCGTTCCCTGGCGTTGGCGCAGATGGGTCTCGCAGGTGGTGGGCCGCCGCATCGCCCGCAGCAGCCGCAGACGCCACAACGCTGCCCGTGTCAATCTGGACCTGGCCTTTGGCGACTCCATGCCCGCCGAGCGCAAAGAACAGATTGTCGAAGAGAGTTTTATCAACTTCGTCAACTGCACCCTCGATGCATTTGCGCTGGTGCCGTCCCTGACCCACGACAACTGGTCCAATGTGGTGACCATCTCTCCGGACGATCAGCGCACCCTGCTGGAGGCGCAGTCCCACAACAAAGGGGTGTTGGTGATGTTCTCCCACTACGGCGCGTGGGAGCTGATGGGGGCAGTGATGCCGCTGATCACCGACCGGCAGACCCACGTGGTGGCCAAACGGCAGGAGCCGTGGATCAACCCGTTTATCGAGCGCTTTCGCTCTGCCACCGGCACCCGTGTGATCTACAAGGACGGCGCGGTGCGCAATATTCTCAGGGCGCTCAAGGCTGGCGAACTGGTGGGGCTGTCCATCGACCAGAATTTTTCCCGTGGCATCTTTGTGCCGTTTTTCGGGGTGCGCGCCGGTACGGTGGATACCCTGGCCGCCTTGTCTCGTGCAAGTGGCGCTCCGGTAGTGCCGCTGATCTGCACCCCGGATGGGGACGGCACCTATTCCGGTCGCTTGCTGCCCACCTTGTGGCCGGTCAAAACAGACGACAAACAGGCCGATCTCATCGAGAACACCTGCCGCGCAGGCGCAGTACTCGAAGAGGTCATCCGTGACCGGCCCGAACTATGGCTCTGGGGCCACAAACGGTGGAAGACCCGCCCCCCGGATGAACAGCCACAACAGGATTTTTACGCCTCTGACAACCAATCGGCCAAAGGAACCCCATGACCCCGACCCTGTACTGGAAAGACGGCCACGTAGAGATGCTCGACCAGACCCGCCTGCCGACGGTGGTGGTC
>JALWRU010000007.1:1168-2435 GCA_026994095.1 Nitrospira sp.
GTGGTGGTCTACAACCCCTGTCACGATGTAGAGACGGTAGCGCGTGGCATTCGCGACCTGTGGGTACGGGGCGCACCGGCCATCGGTGTGGCGGCGGCCATGGGCATGGCGCTGGGCGCAAAAACCCTACCCGAGTCGGCCTTCGAGCCGTTTTACGAGGGCCTCACCCAGATCGGCGACATGCTGGTCTCGCAACGGCCTACCGCAGTCAATCTGGCCTGGGCGGTGGACGGCATGAAGCAGGTCGCCAAAGCGCATGCCCACGTACCGCTCGCCACCCTCAAGGAGCTGCTGGTAGCCGAATCCCAACGTATCCTCGATCAGGACATCGAGACCTGCAAGGCCATCGGTCGGGCCGGTGGACGACTGTTGGGCAACGACACCGGGGTATTGACCCACTGCAATGCCGGGGCGCTGGCCACTGCTGGCTACGGCACCGCACTGGGGGTCATCCGCGGCGCGGTGGAGTTAGGGCATGAGATCCGGGTGTTTGCAGATGAAACCCGCCCGGTCCTGCAAGGGGCCCGTTTGACCGCCTGGGAGTTGATGGAAGACAACATCGACGTAACGTTGATTACCGACAACATGGCCGCCCATGTCATGCACAAGGGCATGGTACAGGCGGTGGTGGTGGGGGCCGACCGGATCGCCGCCAACGGTGACGCGGCCAACAAGATTGGCACCTACGGAGTCGCCATTCTGGCCAAAGAGCACAACATCCCGTTCTATGTGGCGGCCCCCCTGTCGACGGTGGACTTTGCCATGGCCAGTGGCGATTTGATCCCCATTGAAGAGCGCGACGGCGAGGAGATCACCAAGGTATTTGGTGAAACCCGGATCGCCCCCAAGGGGGTGGCCACCTACAACCCGGCCTTTGATGTCACCCCGGCCCGCTATATCACCGGCATCATCACTGAGCGCGGCGCGGTCAAACCGGGCGACCTGCAACGGCTGTCCGACCCGGCACTGGATGTGACGCCGTTGTTAATCTGATCACCACGTGAACGTCACCAACGCCCAGTTTGTCACCAGCGCCGCCGACCCGCGCGGCTACCCGGAGTTGTCACTGCCTGAAGTGGCCTTTGTGGGCCGCTCCAACGTGGGCAAATCGTCCCTGTTGAATACCCTCATGCGGCGCAAGGGGCTGGTAAAAACCAGTTCCACCCCCGGCAAGACCCAGCTCATCAACTTCTTCGAGATTCAGGTGGCCCAGCGCCCCTATCATCTGGTCGATCTGCCCGGCTACGGCTACGCCAAGGTGCCGGAG
>JALWRU010000008.1 GCA_026994095.1 Nitrospira sp.
ATATCAAATTCTCTGAGGAGATCCTTTCTCATCTGGTGGAGACCTACCGCAAAATTCGGAATACCAGCCGCTTTATGCTGGCCAGTCTGGGCGACTACGACCCGGCTACCCACGGGCTGGATCAGGTGAATTTGTCAGAACTGGATCGATGGGCGCTGGACCGGCTGCACCGCTTGATCGGGCAGGTAGAGAAGTCTTACGAGGAGTATTCGTTCCATCAGGTGGTCCACGCCATCAACCGTTTTTGTGTGGTGGACCTGTCGACCTTCTATCTGGACATCACCAAGGACCGGGTCTATTGCGACAGTGCCAGTGCCGATGGCCGCAAGGCCAGTCAGGCGGTGATGTATGAGATTGTCACCTCCCTGACCCGGCTGATGGCACCGGTATTGACCTTTACCGCCGAGGAGATCTGGCAGCATATGCCGGAGGGGTGGAGCCGTGCGGCGTCGGTGCATCTGACCGACTTTCCCAAGGCCGATGCGCGCTGGATCGATGACGAGTTGGCCAGCCGTTGGGAGCGCCTGCGCAAGGTGCGCGCCGAGGGCACCCGGGTGCTGGAAGAGGCCCGCCGGGAGAAGCAGATTCGCCAGTCGCTGGAGGCCCACATTACCCTCTATGTGGATGACGATCTGCGCGGATTTTTGACCGACTATGAAGTCGATCTGGCCGACCTGTTTATTACCTCCGGGGCAGCGTTGTTGCCCCTGTCTGACGCCCCTGCCGAGGCGGTGGCGGCAGAGGAGGTGACCGGCTTGAAGGTACGGGTGGTTGCGGCCAGTGGTGATAAATGTGAGCGCTGCTGGATGTACCGGGCCGATGTGGGCAGCGATGGGGCACACCCCACGGTCTGCACACGCTGCGCACAGGTGGTCGCCCAACTTGCTGAGGCCACGGCCTGAACCGATGGCGGCACGGCCCTCATTAACCGTTTTGATTGGTCTGCCGCCGCTGGTGATCCTGCTGGACCAACTCTGCAAGTGGTGGGTGCTGACGTCGATGGAGTTGCACCAGTCCATGGTGGTGATTCCCGGCCTGTTCAACCTGACTTCAGTACGCAATCCGGGTGCCGCGTTCGGGATCTTTTCTACCCTGGGACCGACCTTTCGGGTGGCGCTGCTGGTGGGGGTGTCGCTGCTGGCGCTGGTGTTGTTGACGGTGTTCTACTTCAACAGTCGCCCTCACGAGGGTACGGCCCGGTTTGCGGCGGCGCTGGTCATGGGCGGTGCGGTGGGCAACCTGATCGACCGGTTGCGGCTGGGCGAGGTGGTGGATTTTCTCGATTTTTATATCCAGCACCACCACTGGCCTGCGTTTAATATTGCCGATTCGGCCATCACCATCGGTATCAGCCTGTTTGCCTGGAGCGCCTGGCGCGACCGCAATATGCCGGATGAGCTCCCGGAAAATGAGCCGGAGGTGCCTGCAACGACCGCCAAGTCCGAGGGGACCAGTTCCCGATGAACGACTGTTGTAAAACCGTTAAACAGCGTTCTGACGCTGCGCTGGCGCGGGGCAACTGGTTGCAGGCGGTGGACCTGTTGCAGCGCTCGCTGGATAACTGCCCGGACTGTTACGACACGGCGGTGCGGCTGGCCCGCATCTACATGGAATACGGCCATTTTCGCTCGGCAGAGGAGGCTGTGGATCAGGCCTTTACCGCGTCTACTACCGACCCGTTTAACGTCTGTCCCTTAAGTGAGGCCCATCGGGACCTGTTTCTGCTCAAGGCCAACCTCTGTCTGGCCCGTGGCAATGCCTACAAGGCGGTGACCCTGTATATGGTGTTGCTGGCCGATCGGCCTGACGACCCGGACCTGCTGTTGCATGTGGCGCTGGGCTACGAAAAAACCGGCCAGCGGGAGATGGCGTTGGCCTACCTGAACCGGGTATTGGCGGTGGACCCGGATCATCTGCCGTCGCAGGAGATCAAGGCCCAGTTGTTGCTAGGATTGGGGCGCCTGCACGAAGCCTTGGACCTGTATACCGAAATTACCCTGTCGCGCCCGGATAGCGTCAACGCCTATGCCATGATGGGCCGCATTTACGACCATCTGGGACGGCAGCCAGCCGCCCAGTTGGCGTGGCAGCGGGCGGTGGCATTAGCCCCCAATGCGGATGAACCACTACGGCTGTTGGGGCGCCTGGCGGTGGGGCGTGAGGAGTGGTCAGAGGCACGGGATCTGTTGACCCGTGCGGTGGCGGCTAACCCGAAGAATGCCCTGGCCCACCTGGATCTGGCCGATCTGCTGGAGCGGTTGGGGGAGACCCGCGCAGCCTTAGCCCATTGGGATGAAGCCTTCGCACTGGCTCCGCAACAGGTGCGTATTGCTGAAGCGGTGGGCCACTGGCAGCAGGTGGCACAGGCGGTCAGCGACGGTTTTGCGCCGTTGCCTGACCGGGGGGGTGACGAGGCAGAAGACGGCCCCAC
>JALWRU010000009.1 GCA_026994095.1 Nitrospira sp.
CGGTCAGGGCGTGGTCGTAGAACTGGATATTGTCCACATCCATGCCAAAGAACGGCGCAAAGCCATCCCCACGGTTGCCGAATTTCCACTGGTTGGTACCGGCAGGCAGCGATACGGTAGCGGGGGTTCCGCAGTTTTGGCCGAGACAGGCGAACCCGGAGTTGGCGGCGTCCACAGATAGCGCCACCTGCTGCGCCACCCCGGTCACCACCTCATTGACCGGGCCGATACAACTCACGCTGTTACCGGTGCTGCGGTAATTTCTCACATAGAGCACGTTGGTATTCGCCGTGGCGCAGTTAGATCCCGACCCGTTTATGGCGAGGGTGATCCCATCACCTGTGCTGGTGGCGGCCCCGTCTTTGTTGCCTATAAGTTCATTCTCGACAATCAGGTCAAGATTCCCACTCGGCTTTATCGTCGCCACGAGGGTGAAATTATTGACCCGCCCCATCATAAAGTTGGCCGCCATCTGAACGTAGTCGTCTACTCCGTCCAGCGTGACCGCGCCACCTGAACCCACCAGCGGGGCCGCGCCGAATAACGCCCCATTTTTCAGCAGCATATCGGTGGGACCGACCTCCTGAACTATGGTCAGCGTGGCGGTGTCAGTGTTGTCGTAGGCCGTCCGGTTGCCGAAAGCATCCCGCGCAATCACTGCAAAGTTGATACTTCCGGGGTGGATGTTCTGAATGGTCTGACTGCAAGCGTTGGCGGTGCAGACAGTCGCCTCATCTACCAGCGGCGTACATTCCGGGTCTGAGTCGTTGTGGCTCGGCTGCCCCGGCGCGAGTGTCCAACAAATTTCATAACTCACCGGATCGGACCCGGCAGCATCATCGGCCCCGGTCCATGTGGCGGTGGTAACGGCTTCGGCGTCCTGTGTGACCACCAGATCGGACTGGTTTCCCACCCCCTGAAAGACAGGGGCAACAATGTCGTCCGAGATATCAGCGATTCGAGCATTGAGAATAACGGCCCCGGAAGTAAACAGGGCGGCATCACAGTGTAAAGTCCCTGAAACGGTGCCCGTACTTACATACACCAGCGACCCGTTCACAAAGTAGCTGATGACACCACCTACCCGGCGAACCCTCAGCTTGTCGCCCACGGACAGCGCGGGGGATGGTCCCACCGCCGTTCCTGATTCGGTGATTGAAAGTAATCCGGCGCTAACAACACCTAACGAAAACAGGTGACTGGTGGGGACCAGCCCATTATCGACTAACGACAAGCCCAACTGGACTACATCGGTCGAACTGGGGATCTCATATTCGCAGTACCCATCAAGCGCAAAGCCTTGCTGGGCATGCTCAAAAGCACCCGCATTGTTTCCGTCTGCCAAGGTTTTTGTGAGGGTGTCTCCGGGATACTCCGGGCCAGTGATCGTGACCCCAATACCGGCAGTCCAATGGACGTTCCTGACGGTGATTGCAAAATCGTTGGTCGTGGTGAACGTGACTTCACCGAGGGTATTGGTGACTTCCTCGTTGCCTGCTGCATCCAGGTTGGTCACCTGCACGGTGTACTGCGATCCCGCCGCGAGTCCGGCCAGCGTGATGGGCGTGACCGTAACCGGGTTGACGGTAAAATCCTGAACTATCGCCGTGCTTCGGTTGACGGGGCCGGGACCGTTTACAAGATAGGCACGAACGGTGGCGGTATCGCTGCTACGCGCCCCGGAACCTAAATTGATATCAGCGGTGAACGGTCCTACGCTGGAAGCGGATACCGCTCCGGCAGGTGCCGCCCATGTAGGGGGAGTCGTATCGGCACCGGGATCAATAGTGGCGTTGGACAGGGTTGTGCCATTTTTATCTATCGCCGCATCGCAAAACATGGGGCCTGTGGAGGGGGTAGAGGCGGTCGCTTTTAACACCCCATTGACATAATAAGTAATGACGGTGCCAACTCTGCGAATCTCGAACGACTCGCTCCCAAATAAAGCGCTGGCTTGGTTCAGTAATAAGGTAGCCCCATCATAAATCAGTAGATTTCTTCCGCCAGATCCAGCATTTTGCATGCGGTATCCGATGGAGGTATTACTTTGATTTACGTCCGTGGATGAGATACCAAAAGCCAATTTTCTGGTTTTTGAGGTTTGCGTCAATGACCCCTTACACGCCCCGTCACCAGCAAAGGATTGCACCGAAAACGCGCCTGCATTGCCGTATCCATTTGCGGCGGTCTTCGTTATGGAATTGCCGCTGACCGACACCCCCACCGCATTGGTCCACACCACGTTCTCGAAGGCGGCGAACGCGGGTGTAGTTATGCTTAGCAGTAGTAGGGTCAGCAATAAAGTAGTGAGTTTGTTCACGCGATTCCAAAGATGAGGGCCTTGGGGTGTCGCGTGGTGAGCGGTGTCCCGGTGGGTGGGGGGTTAAGTAGTCTGTCGCCAGTCGTTCAAACGGATGTCGTGGCC
>JALWRU010000010.1 GCA_026994095.1 Nitrospira sp.
GCGGGCAAAGTCCATCCAGCCTGACTGCTCACCCAATACATCGTGGGCCAGCGGCTCAAACGACAGGGCGGTCGGGCTGCCCCAACGGCGAACCTCCACATTGTCGTTCTCGTCCGTGCCGTCGGGGATCGTGCGGTCGGGCATGTTGGGTAGCGCCAGCAGGGCGGTGTGCAGTGCTGCCTCCAACTCGCGGGCGGTCTCGTTGGCCTGCTTGGCCTGCTCCGCCACCGCCTTCATCTGCGCCAGCACTTCAGAGGCGTCTTCACCCGCCCTCTTTTTCTCCGCAATGCCGCGAGAGGCTTCGTTCTGCTGCTGTTTGAGGCGATCGGCTTCGGCAGACATCTCCCGCCAGCGGGCGTCAATTTTCAGCAGGCTGTCCAGATCGGGGATATCGCCCCGGCGGGCCAGTGCATCCCGCACCTGATCCGGTGCCTCTCGAATGAGTCGCATGTCGAGCATGGTGTACGCTGGCGTCCTGAAACAGTGGTCGACCGACCCTACAAACAAGGCGCGGTCAATCGGCAAACGAAAAGCTCAAAATCATACGGCAGGGGGTGCGTTTTCGTCAACGGAGATGCGCCCTTTAGGGTCGGTTGTGGTGAAGATGAATGAATCGGCGTCACCACCGGTTACCATCGGAACAGGTGGTGAGTTCACTCCAGTCAACAGCAGAGGTTCAACCCATGCCCGATGGCGCAGCAGTACCTACGAAGTGGAATGAGATACGCCAGCGCATCGCTGACAGCCAGCGGCTGGCGGTCATGACCGGTGCGGGTATCTCTGCGGAAAGTGGTGTACCCACCTTTCGTGGAGCCGACGGCCTGTGGCGCAATTTTCGTGCGGAGGAACTGGCCACCCCCGAGGCCTTTGCCCGTGACCCCAAGTTGGTGTGGGAGTGGTACGACTGGCGGCGCGGGCTGATTGCCGACTGCGCCCCCAACCCCGGCCATATGGCGCTGGCGCAGATGGCCACCAAGGTGCCGGTACTCAACCTGATCACCCAGAATGTAGACGGCCTGCACGAACTGGCGGGCAGTACCGACCCGGTGGAGATGCACGGCAACATCTGGAAGGTGCGTTGTACCGACTGTGGTCAGGTGTCCGCTGACCGGCGGGTGCCGATCCCCATCCTGCCCCGCTGTGACGGTTGTGGTGGGTTGTTGCGACCCCACATCGTCTGGTTTGGTGAATCCCTCGACGAAGCGGTGCTGGCGCGATCATTCGGGGCCTTCGAATATGCCGATATCGCCCTGATTATCGGCACCTCCGGGGTGGTGCAACCGGCCGCCTCTTTGGCAGGCTTGGCCAAGCGGGCCGGGGCGTATGTGGTGGAGATCAACCCGGACGCCACCCCCAATCGGGCGCTGGTGGACGTCACCCTGTCCTGTGCGGCAGGAGCGGTATTGCCGCATCTGGTGCCTCTGTGAGGCCGGTCATGCCGTTACGGCTGCTGTGCGGGCTGGCCCTATGCCTGCTGTGGGGCTGCGGTATGCGTAGCGATATCCACGGCTTTGCCTCCTACCCCGGTTTCGCCACCTACTTTGCCGAGCACCCTCGCTCTGCCGAACTTCCCACGCCAGAGGAGCAGGCCCTGCTACACCGCTACCGCCCGGAGCTGGTATTGCCACCGGGCCACGCCGGTCCCATCGATTTTTACCGGGACTATCTGCCCCGTACCCGTATGACCGATCTGGCCACCGATGAGGTGCTGGCCGAGCCGCCCGAGCGGGCCATGCTGGTGGAAAATATCGCCGACCAGACGGTTGCGCTGGACCTGCGTCAGCCGATCACCGACCCCCACCCGACGGTCTACGGGCGGGTGACGCACGAGGCGGTGGACTTTCCGCTGGCACGGACGAACGGGGAGAGCATCACCCGACAACTGACCTTTTTGAGTTACCACGTACCGTTTGCGGTCAGCGGACTGCCCGCTCGCATCGGTTGGCTGGAGCGAACCGGGGTATGGCTGGCCGAGGCGTTGCTAGGTTGGGACCGGGACGACTGGCACGAACTGGATGTCTACACCGCCTACACACTGGTGCTGGATGAACAGCGGCAGCCGTTTGCGGTAGTGCTGGCCCAGCACAATCACCATCGGAGTTATCTGATTCACAAGGATCTGAATTGGCCCGCCAACGACCGGCTGCGGCTGGATGTGGCCGAACGCTCCAACGAGTTGTATCTGGCGTCGGACGACCTGACCTCAGTGGCCCATCGCACCATTCCCTTCAGCAGCCACCTGGACTATCTGCTATCGGGCGAGCACAAGCCGTGGATCAACGGTTTTGACATCACCGTGGGGCTGGCCGCCGGGGGACGCTTGAGTGAGTACACGCTGCAATTTTTACCGCCCAACGACCCGTTCTACGCCTTTGAAGGGTGGCTGGGGGAGTACCGTCCCCTGTGGGGCTACTACGTAGGGCG
>JALWRU010000011.1 GCA_026994095.1 Nitrospira sp.
AAACGCGGCTGGAAAGGCCGGCGAAAATCTGGATTGGCCAGCGGCTGCATCTGGATATCACCCTGTATACCCGCGGTACCTTTACTGGCGTACCGCACTTCGCGCTGCCCGACGAATCGGGCATGCTGATTCTGGCCGACGACACCCACCCTTTGCTCGGCTCCAGCACGCTGGAAGGAACCGGTTATCTCACCAAGCAGTACACCATCACCCTGTTGCCGCTGCGCGCTGGCGATCTGACGGTTCCCGCCTTCGAAGTCAGCTTCGACTATCGCGACGCAAACCAGACCACCAAATCGATCACCCTCCCCACCACCGCCCAACGCTTCCGGGTACTGCCCGTACCCGGAACGGATCCAGCCCTGCCGCTGATCACGACGTCGCATCTCGAATGGAAAGACGACTGGAAGCCGACACCCGGTAAAGCCCGGGTGGGCGATGCCGTCACACGGGTCGTCTCGCTGACGGCGGAAGGTCTGCCCGGCATGGTCCTGCCGCCACTGCAGATCGCGCATTCCGACGGCGTGGCTGCCTACCCCGATCCGCCCCGGGTCGAAACCCGCACGGCGCGAGGCGACTTTACCGGCCAGCGTGAAGAACGTCATACCTATATATTCGAACGGCCCGGGCGGCAAACCCTGACGACCCGCCCGGTGCAATGGTGGGATCCGGCGAACGAAACACTGCACGCCGTGGTCTTGGACCCGGTGACCTATACCGTGGTCCCCAACCTCCGCCTGCAGAGTGCCACCGGTTCTGCGAATCGAAGCCGGCTCGTTGCCGTACTTGTCGGCGTGGCCGGCATGCTGTTCCTGACCGTTGCAGCCAGACGCTTCCGGCGACGGCAAAGGACACCACACGACGGGGCCAGGGAGCGGCGTAAGACCGAGCGTTACCTGTACCGGCTAATCGTTCAGGCCACGACAGACAACGATCCGACCGCTACCCTGCACAATCTTCAGGATTGGGTCGACGCCCTGTACCCAGACGATTCGATCCCTTCCCTGGAAGAATTCGCCCGCCTGACCGGCGACCGGGAATTCCATACCCAAATCGTGAGCCTGCAACGCCACCTGTTCGATCGGCAGGATGGTCGCTGGTCGGGACAGGCACTGTATCATGCCCTACGGCAGGTGCGACGCAAGCATCTCCGTACCGGTTACCGTAACCGATTTGGCCAATCCGTTGCTCTTCCTCCGCTGAACCCACAGGGCGCTGTCGTTCGGTCACGACCAATAATATGATTGTTTGTCGTGCTTCTATCGGATGAACTGCATGTTCAGACCGAGAAAGACCTGCCATTCAGGCTGCCCAGCCCCACGATCCGCGACGGAGAACTGTGGTTCAATGAACAGGTTATAGACCGTATCACCCCGTTTCATGACCTGCCCGATACCCAGTCCAATGGGAACACTGTAGTTGTCGTTCTCCAGGTTGTAGACCCAGATCGAGGCGGAACGGAGATATGTGCCGTTTCCGAGTTGCATCATCACAAAGGGCTGGAAGGCCGCCGTGTTGACGGTAGCCCGGTCCCGGTTGCCGGCAAAACTGTGTTGCCAGGTCAGCAGATATCCGTACTGGATGACTTTCGATTCGGCATTGAACAGAACATTGGCAAGGCCGACGGACCATTTTTCACTTCCCAGCGCATCTTTGGTTGCGGTAGGTATGGTCAACTGTGGCCCCAGGCCGAAACTGATCGCCGGAGTACTAGTCTTGAACAGGTAGGATGCAAAAACATTGAAGTCACCGATCCCGGTTTCCTTCTGACCATTGGGTGGTACAGGATATTGATTGATCGGCAGCGAGGCGCGCAGCAACCAGTTTGATTTCCCGATCGACAGGGGCTGGGCATAGCGCAGCCAGAACTGGTTGGCGCTATTGTCTGAACCGGTCAGTTTGCCAATGTAGTATTGGTGTATGCTGACAGCCTTGATTTGCGCCAGGGGATTGTTAGCCTGGGCAATGGCATTGGCATCGCCTCCTTGCCCTGCTGTCACAGATTGTGATATGGCAAGGAAAATCGTCAAACCCAAACCGATGAAAATCGTTTTCGAGATCGCCATGACTATCCCCCAATGATTATTGGCCCATGATCAAGACATACCCGCATAAACAGACAGTATCACATTAATAAAAAAGCTTTTCTCATTCTTTCCAACAGCGCATTACTTGGCCACTTTTCTCCCTTCTTGTATTACGGGCTTGTCATACACATGGTTGAGGGAATCCGCTACGGCCATCCGCGATATCGATCAAGCTTATGATTGATTTACAGAACCGACATACTGATTCACGCCGATCATGCCAATCAGGCCTATGGGTACAAAAATGCCAAAGCCAACAAGGGCAAGCGCATAACCGATTTTCCGGTTTCCGGATTTCAGAAGGAAAAGACCAATCAGTGACAATACAACGAAAGT
>JALWRU010000012.1 GCA_026994095.1 Nitrospira sp.
CCGGAGCCGGTGGAGCCGGCCACCAGCAGGTGGGGCATGGCGGCCAGATCCACCGTGACCGGCGCACCGAAGATGTCTTTGCCCAACGCCAGCGGCATGTCGTGGCTGCCCTGAGAGAACTCGCCGGAGATAATCATGTCGCGAAATCCAACCATCTCCCGGTCCCGGTTGGGGATCTCGATGCCGACCACGCTCTTGCCGGGGATGGGGGCGACGATGCGTACCCGTGTGGCGCTCATGGCCAGCGCCAGATCGTCAGACAGCCCGGCGATCTTGCTCACCTTGACCCCCGGCGCGGGCGAGAACTCATACATGGTGACCACCGGCCCCGGATGGACCTGAGTTACCTTGCCCTTGACCCCGTAGTCGGCCAGCTTGCTCTCCAGCACGGTGGAACTGGCGACCAACTCCTCGTGAGAGGGGCGGTCGGCGGGGGGCGGCAGTTCGTCTAACAGGGTGATGGACGGCAACTGGTAGTCGTCGTCTGAATCGGTATTAAATGCCAGCGTCTCTTGCGCCGGAGCCGGAGCCTGTCGGGTCGGTTCGACAATGGTCGGGGTCGCCGCAGCAATAGGGGCCGGGGCCTCCGGGCTGTCCGGTGTTGCGGCAGCTTTTTCGTCAGCGTCGGTGAGGGCCAACGCCTTGCGCCGGTTCCTGGGAGGCTGCTTGCGTCGCTCACGCCGGTTGGCCAACGCCTGACTGGTGATCGATACTCCGGCTACCAGGGTGGCCACTGTGCCCCGAAAGGTCAGCGCCGGGCCCATCACCAACCCCACCAAAAACAGGGTCACCAGCACGATCATGCTGCCCACCGGGGCAAAGTATGGCACCAGTATCTGGTCCAGCAGGTGACCCATCAGCCCACCCGCACGGCCAAACAGGATCATACCGTCTTGCGCGGTCCAGACCGATTGCAACCCCTGTCCCATCAGGCCGGGACCGGCGATAAAAAACAGGCTCCAGCCGGTTATGCGCACCGGCATCATGAGCAGTGGCTCACCACGCAGGGCGCGCACCCCCAACAACAGCAGCAACAGTGGCACCACATAGGCGCAGCCGCCCAACAGTCCAAACAGGCCATCTGCCAGATGGGCACCCACGGTACCGGCCAGATTGTGCAACGCCGGTGGCGGTGCCGGGGAGGACAGGTCTGCCGCCTCCCGCTGCAGGCCGCTGGAGGCCCAGGAGGGGTCGTCCGTGTGGTAGCTGGCAAGGCTCACCACCATCAGCGTGGTGATGGCCAGCAGCAGGATGCCGAGGCCCTCACGCAACAGCAGCCCGTCACCGCGCTCGGCAGCCGCTGCGGTGCGGTGTTTGGCCGGTTTGTTGGCCCTTTTTTTTCCCAATAGTGGCAGCGCCAAACTACATCTCCAGAATCATCGGCAGCACGATCGGGCGACGCCGCATGTTGCGCTCAATATAACGGCGCAGCCGGTTGCGCACGCGGGTCTTGACCACCTCGCTGTCGGCGCGGGCGCTGACCTCCAGTGAGTGTACCGCGCCGGTGGCCACTTCGGTCAGTTCGGCAGTCAGGGCAGGCATCTGGTCGTCGGCGACAAAGCCTCGGTTGAGCAGCTCTGGCCCTAAAATGATGGTGCCGTCTTTCATGTTGAGGCCGACGACCACCACCAGAATCCCACCAGAGCTGAGGTTGCGGCGATCCCGCAGGATGAGCTGCCCTTCGCCATGCAGGGAGTTGCCGTCCACAAAGGTGCGACCGGCGGTCACGTTCGACAGCCGCTCGGAGCCGTCCCACCACAGTTTGAGGCGGTTGCCGTTCTCGATGATGTGGGTGCGCTCGGTGGCGTAGCCTCGGGTGGTGGCGGTGAGGGCATGGCTGACCAGATGGCGCCACTCGCCGTGGATCGGCACAAAGTGGCGTGGGCGGACCCAGTCCATCATCTGCTCCTGCTCCTCTTTGGCGGCGTGGCCGGAGACGTGAATCTCCGACAGCCGTGCGTGCACCACATCAGCCCCCATGCGGTAGAGCTGGTTGATGACCCGTCCGATGGCCACCTCGTTGCCGGGAATGGTGCGCGACGACAGCATGACCGTATCGCCCGGCTGAATGGTGATGGAACGGTGTTCACCCAGGGTCATGCGGGACAGGGCCGAGAGCGGCTCCCCCTGACTGCCGGTGGTGAGGATGACGATGGGGGTATCCGGGTGATCCGGCAGGCTGTCCGGGGTGACCAGCGCACCGGGGGGGATGGTGAGGTAGCCCATCTCGCGGGTGATGCGGGTGTTGTTCTCCATGCTGCGACCGATGATAGCGACCTTTTTGTCGCAGGCCATCGCCGCGTCGATCACCTGCTGCACCCGATGGATGTTAGAGGAGAACGTGGCCAGAATGATGCGCCCGGGGATCTCGGCAAACAGCGCTTCCAGCTTTCCCCCCACCTCGCTTTCGCTGCGGGTATGA
>JALWRU010000013.1 GCA_026994095.1 Nitrospira sp.
GCGGCTGGCTGGGGCAGGGTGAAATTTTTGGTGAACTGGCGGCCACCCTTACCTCTACCGAGGGGCTGCTCAAGGACAGCCACCGCATTGCGCTGGTGGACGACATGCAGATATTCGAAGATTTTGGTTACCTGCGCGACAGCACCGATGCAGAGGTGGACCAGATTGTTACCAAGACCCAGGTATTTGCACCGGAGCCCCGTCCTGCCGAGGCGGCCCATCAATGTGAAGACAACCCATTGCAGATTCTGTGAACCGGCCGATGAACCCATCCGACGACCGCCCTTCAACCGCACTTCCCCCGGCAGTAGCCACCAACCCGCTGGCGCAACTTCCCCACCTGTTAATGTTGCTGGACGACCCCAGTGAATCGGTACAGGCGGCAGTACTGGATGCACTGGCCGCGTTCGGACCGGAGCTGGCAGGCCACCTGTCTGAAATGGCCGACCCGCCCAACGGCACCCGGCGAGACGAGATTGTCGCTCAAGTCAGCGACCATCTGGTGGTCACCACCCGTGGCCACTTCATGCCGGGGCAACTGGTGCGTCATCAGCGCTATGGCTATCGGGGGGTGGTGGTCGCCGCCGACCCCACCTGCATGGCCGACGAGTCCTGGTATTCGGGCAACCGAACCCAGCCGGACCGGGAACAGCCCTGGTATCACGTATTGGTCGACAACTCCACCCAGGTCACCTATGCCGCCCACAGCAGCCTGGAGGCCGACCCATCAAGCGAGCCGGTGGATCACCCGTTCATCGCCCATTTTTTTGACGGATTTGACGACGGTGTCTACCATCGCAACAGCCAGCCGTGGCCCGGTCACTCCAACTGAATTTGCTGACCTAGTCGCCCGCTGGCTGGACCAGAAACTCAATCACATTCTGGCGGGCGTTCAAGGCCTCCGCCAGTAACTGAAAATTGTCCGGATCACGGGTCCGCACGTTCATTTCATGGGTGTAATACCGCCCGTCCTGCTCCAGCCGGAACATGGGCGCAAACCACTCGATGCCGTGGCTATCGACCATCTGTTTGAGTTCGTCCAGCGACATGTGCTCGTTGCGCGGTTGGCGCACCATCAAACGGCCATAGTGCAAGGATGGGGTGATCTGCTCCAGCCAGCGAAACAGCGACAGCACGCCGCAGGCCACCACAGTGGTCACCAGCCCGGCAAAATACAGCCCCATGCCCAGGACAATCCCGACCGATGCGGTAATCCAGATCGACGCAGCGGTGGTCAGGCCACGGATGGTCGGCCCCTCCTTGACGATCACTCCGGCTCCTAAAAAACCGATACCGGTCATGATGCCCTGGGCCATGCGGGTCGGGTCGATACGCACGGTATCCAGCGGAATGCCATCCAGCAATGCCCACTGATAGACCGTAAACTGCATCAGCACCGCGCTGGAGACACATACCAGTGTGTGGGTGCGAAACCCGGCCGGACGACCATGATAGGTGCGCTCCAGACCGATGGCGCCTCCGGCGAGGATCGCCAGCAACAGCCGCAGTGAGGTCGTAAAAAGTTCGGACTCCATCGATTCCCTTCGTTGGATCTGGGGCAAGCTGTAGAACAATACTCTATTCGGCGATTGCCCTCTATCAGCTTGAACCCGGATGAGAGGTTTTGCAACGGGCTATTGACCGCAAGCCGTCCCGTCGCCCTTGCCCTTTAATGCTGTATAGTACGCGTCATATTCACCTCTGGTTTTTGCCATCAACGAGCAGCCAGACCCATCGAGCTGGCACACGCATTTGCGTATCGCAAGTGCGGTTGCTCTGTTTCCCCGGACTGCACCATGACCACCGCTGACCCGTTCTATTCTGACACCCCCCCCAGTGGACCCGACCCGCTTCTGGTCAAACGCAACTGGGCCTACCGCTGTTTTTTGGGGGTGGCTGCCGCGCTGCTGATCCAGATGGGGTGTGATGCACTGGGGCGCGCTGGCTGGCTGCCAGACCCGGTTGCTGCAGGGATGATCGTTTTTTTGCTATTGCCACTGACCGGAATCACATGGGTCGCTGCGCTGGCAGGCATGGTATTGACCCTGCGAGTGCGACGGGACCTGCGGCTGTACATTTTGAGCCTGCTAACCCTGGGGCTGGCGGTCTATTTTGTGCGGATGCACAGCCTGCATTATAACCAGCCACAGCTACTGGTCTACCCGGTAGCGGTCGGGCTGTTTTCGCTGCGGTGGTGGCTGGAGCGACCAGATGCCTGAACGGCGGAAGAGCTGTCGTCGTTGGTGTCTAAAGCGTCCGCAGGCCATCTGCATCGTCCGCCCCACCCGCATTACTCAGGATTGATGGGGGTAAACCCTAAGCCTCACGAATGGGGCGGACGATATAGACGGCCCACGGCTGATATATTACCAGGGACCTGAATCAACCAACTCAAAACTGGTCAATCTCTTTAGACTAGA
>JALWRU010000014.1 GCA_026994095.1 Nitrospira sp.
CGCACCATGTTGCCCTCCACCGATGAACACCTGTTAGGGCCGGGTGAAATGACCGACCCCTGCGGTGAAGACGACGATACCGTGGCACCAGGTTTGGTGCATCGTTACCCGGACCGGGTGCTGTTTTTGGCCTTGGGCACCTGCGCGGTGTACTGCCGCTACTGTACCCGCAGCCGCATGGTAGGCGGCGGTGAGGGCTACTCGTTCCAGCGGCAACAGTGGCGTGAGGCGGTGGATTATATTGCCGCCCACGAAGAGATTCGTGATGTGCTGATCAGCGGTGGCGATCCGCTTCTGCTGGAAGACAACCATCTGGATGACCTGCTGGGCATGCTGTCGGAGGTGCCCCATCTGGAAGTCGTCCGTATCGGCACCAAGATCCCGGCGGTGCTACCCCAGCGCATCACCCCGGAGTTGTGTGCCGTCTTGAAAAAATACCACCCGTTCTTTATGAGCCTGCATTTTGTGCATCCGGTAGAGATGGTGCCCGAGGTCGTCACCGCCTGTGAGGCGTTGGCCGATGCAGGCATTCCATTGGGCAGCCAGACGGTGCTGCTTAAAGGCGTCAACGACGATGCGGTGGTGATGAAATCGCTCATGCACAAGCTACTGCAGGCGCGGGTTCGCCCCTACTACCTGTATCAATGCGACCCGATCAAAGGTTCAGCCCACTTCCGCACACCCATTGAAGAGGGGGTGCAGATTATCGAGAAGCTGCGCGGCCATACCACCGGCTATGCCGTCCCCACCTTTGTGGTGGATGCCCCCGGTGGCGGTGGCAAGGTACCGGTATCGCCCCACTATGTGGTGGGCCGCATGGATGAGCAGTGGGTGCTGCGCAATTTTGCGGGCAAGATGTATGAGTACCACGACCCGGTAGAGCCGAGTGCATAAACGGCGTTCACTGTACCTTTTTGCGGCTGTGGTGATTGCAATCACCTCTGCAGCTTGTACCCGTCAACAGTTGGCGGGTTCTGCGGAAGGTTTTGGGGTTGTGGTGGCCGAGTCGACGGAGTGGACTCAGCGACTGGAGCAGGAAACCCACGGCATCGGCACCCCTGCACCGGATTTGGGGGTTACCATCACCCCCACAGGAGAGGCGGTTAATTCACCTCTGTTTGACGACGACGGTCGCTACCTGGGGGTTGGTCAGGCGGCTCCTCAAACGACCCCTTAGGGAAGAATGTCTCCGACGGGCGGGGCGACGCCCCCCGAAGGGCGTAAATCCTTGAGGCGCTAAAACACGTTAGTTAAAGCGCCAACGGCGCAACTTACCAGCCAGCGGGGGCTGCACCCCCGCCCGCCGGAGGAATTGCGCGCGCGGTATGCCAGACTCACCGAGTGAATTGAGGTCTACGGCCCAGATCTTGGAATGCCCCATATCCAGTCGATGGGAGATGGATTGTTTGAGGCTCACGTCAAAGAGGCCGGGGGGATTGCTTGGGCCTTCTACTGCATGATTGTAGGCAAGTAGATCGTGGTATCAACCTAAGGCACGGTGTCATTTTACACCGCCCTATCGGACCTCAAGATTATCCTTTGAAATTAGGTGCTGTGCCCTCAGAATTTCGATTGGGAGACAGCTTAGGGAGCCTTTTTTAATAGGGCTGCAACGCGCTTAACGAATAGCATGCCATGCTCCGCTTCTTTTTGTGCCCAAAGAATTTTGCTTCCGCCTTGTCTTTTAATATCCGCTGCCTTAACTGCCTTCTCATGCACGACATCTTTTCGAGCAGCCCTGAAACGCTTGCAGTCGCTAAGGGTTTTGGCGTCAGAAATACCGAGATGTTGAAGTTTGTTTTCGTAGCACCCCCTGTCAATATTATTGAGGTACTTGTTTTTTCCGAACTCGGTGACCCCAACCAGATAAAGAAGCGCTTCTAAGTAAACGCCTGCAAAGACAAGAGCGATCAAACTCTGCTTAAAGGACTTTTGCTGAGAGTCGTACGCAATGACCGACCCAGGTTGTCCATCTGGGCGAGGTGTGCGGGCCAAGCTATTAAGCCGTTGTGCCTCAGCCAATGCGTCCTCCGCAATCGTAAGGTAGACACCAACGTTAGAAATCATTTGGACTTCACTAGATTTATGGGCGTTCCCTAGCTTCAAAATAAAGAACTTTCACACAGGCGTTCGATTTGGGCGTGTACGTGACGCCGGAGGTGAGGGCAGCCGGTCGGCGTAGCAGCGCTACATTGAGGACTGACCCAATCCGAAGTCGCCCGCGCACACGCTCAAAGCGGACGCCGACAGAAGGTCACCCGCGAGAGGCTAATAACGCCTTCAACCGCTCATTCACCAACTGCGGATTGGCCTGCCCCTTGCTGGCCTTCATCACCTGACCTACAAAGAAACCAAACAGCTTGTCTTTACCACCCAGATAGGCGGCTACCTTGTCGGTGTTGGCATCCAGTACCGGC
>JALWRU010000015.1 GCA_026994095.1 Nitrospira sp.
TGGAGAGCTGTGATGTGTTCTTCTACGAATTTGGTCACCGGCTGGGCATCAATACCATTGCCGAGTATGCGGGCAAGTTTGGGATGGGTCGGTTAACCGGCATCAACCTGCCCGGTGAGCGCTCCGGGCTGATCCCCACCACCGACTGGAAAGAGCGTACCCGTGGACAGGCCTGGTTCCCCGGAGAGACCCTGTCGGCCTCCATCGGGCAGGGCTATGTGAGTGCGTCTCCCTTGCAGATCACCATGATGATGGCGGCGCTGGGCGTGAACGGACAACGTCGGGTACCGACCGTGCGGCTGGGCATATGGGATCGGGCCGAGGCCGATCTGGTGCTGGATGACGCCGTTGAATTGCCCACCGCCAAAATGCAAAAAAGCACCTACCGGGCGCTCCGTGAATCGCTGGTAGGTGTGGTGAGCAAACGCCGGGGGACCGGCAAGGCGGCCCGCTCAGAGCAGGTGGTCATTGCTGGCAAGACCGGCACCGCGCAGGTGGTGAGCATGGCCGAGTCCGGGCCAAAACGGGAGGGCAACGACATCCCCTACCGGCTGCGTGACCACGCCTGGTTTGCCGCGTTTGCTCCGGCTGACAAACCGCAGATTGCAGTGACGGTGCTGGTGGAGCATGGCGGCCATGGCGGTAGCGCGGCGGGCCCCATTGCACGCAAGGTCATTGAGGCCTATATGTTGGCACGGTCCCGATATCAGCCATCTGAACAGCTGTTGCCGTCCTTGCGTCAGCAGGACAGCCCCGGCAAGGAGGTGATTCATGCTGGCGATTGACCGACGGGTGTTCACCCACATGGATTGGCGGCTGGTCTTTTTGATCGGGGCGGTGCTGGCGGTAGGGATCTCGACCATCTATTCGGTCACCCCCCAGTGGTCTCGTGGTGGCACCCCCCTGTATCTGAAACAGTGTGCCTGGGCAGCGGTGGGGTTTGGTGCATTTTCGTTGTTTGCGGTGCTGGATTACCAACGGTTGCTGGGGTACGCCCACCACATCTTCTGGCTGGCGCTGGGGCTACTGGTGGTGGTGGAGTTTTTGGGCCATGTGGGCATGGGGGCGCAACGTTGGGTGCAGGTCGGCGGGGTGAATGTTCAACCGTCTGAACTGGCCAAGCTGGCGGTCATCCTGATCCTTGCCCGCCACTTCTCGTCTCATGTGCCGGAAGAGGGCTTCTATTTTCGTGAGCTGGGTGTACCACTTATCTATCTGGTATTGCCGTTTGTCATGATCCTTCGGCAGCCGGACCTGGGTTCGGCGTTGTTGGTACTGTTTGTCTTTTCGATGATCATCATCATCGTCGGTATGCACCGTAAATCGTTGATATTGGTCACCCTGCTGGCAGGCATGGGTTTCCCGTTCTTCTGGGAGTTTTTCTGGAACTCCCTGCGGGAGTATCAGCGCAACCGGCTGGTGACGTTCTTGAATCCCGGCTCCGACCCGCTCGGTACCGGCTATCACGTAATTCAATCCAAGATTGCCATCGGCGCCGGTGGTGTGGCCGGTCAGGGATTTTTACAGGGCAGCCAGAGCCAGCTTAAATTTTTGCCAGAGGGGCATACCGACTTTATCTTTTCGGTCTTTGCAGAGCAGTGGGGTTTTTTGGGGGTGGTAGTGCTGTTTTTGCTGTTCTCCGGGCTGCTGGTACGGGGCATGGACATCGCTATCAAGTCCCGCGATATGGCGGGTACGGTGTTGGCCACCGGCATTGTCTGCATGGTTGCCTTCCCTACCATTGTGAACCTGGGCATGACCCTGGGAGTCGCGCCGGTGGTAGGGGTGCCACTGCCGTTAATGAGCTACGGCGGCACTTCGCTAGTTACAACCATGACCGGGCTGGGTATACTGGCCAATGTCCACCTGCAACGGCATTTGAGTTTGTACCGATAGGGGACCCCATACCCTTGTGAGTACCCAGCCCCCCATCCGCACACCGTCCGCCCCCAACCCGGTCGCGCCAGAGATCGCGCTCGATTTGTTGGCGCAGGTGGCCCAGCCGTCCCGTTACATCGGCGGCGAGGTCAACCAGACCACCAAACCGTGGGATTCAGTCGCGGTACAGGCGGCGCTGGTCTTTCCTGATACCTATGAAATCGGCATCTCCAACATGGGGTTGCAGATTCTTTACCGGCTTATCAACGATCGGGCGGATGCGCTGGCCGAGCGGGCCTACGCCCCCTGGCCGGACTACGAACAGGCCCTCCGGGAGCGTGCGCTCAAGCTCACTTCGCTGGAGAGTCGGCGGCCGTTGGTCGATTTTGATCTGCTGGGCATTGCCATCCCCTATGAGTTGACCTACACCAACATCCTCACGGTACTGGACCTGGGTGGCCTGCCGCTGCTTGCGCGGGACCGGGATGAACAGCACCCGCTGGTGGTGGGTGGTGGTGCGGCGGTCTACAATCCGGAGCCGCTGGCCGATTTTTTTGACGCCTTTGTGATTGGTGACGGCGAAGAGGTCATCCACGAGCTGGTCGATGCCATCAAGGCCCTCAAGCAGGCCGGGGCCAGCCGGGAGCAGCAGTTGGCGCGACTGGCGACCATCCCCGGTATCTATGTGCCTGCCCTGTACGATGTTGAGTACCACGCAGACGGCCGGGTAGCCCGGATCACCGCCCACGCCCCGGCCCCGCAGACGGTGGTGCGGCGGGTGGTGGCTGATCTGGATGCGGCACCTTATCCGGTCAACCCGTTGCCGCCGGTGGGCAAGGCGGTATTCAGCCGGGTCAACGTAGAGGTCACCCGTGGCTGTACCCACGGTTGCCGCTTCTGTCAGGCCGGGTTTACCTATCGGCCAGTGCGGGAGCGGTCGCCGGAGCGGGTGCAAGAGCTGGTGATGAAATCGCTGGAGAACACCGGCCTCGATCAGGTGACGCTGGCGTCCCTGTCTACCGGCGACTACCTGTGCCTCTACCCGATGATGAAGGATCTGGTGGACCGGACCCAGGAGCAGAAGGTGGCGTTTTCGTTGCCTTCCCTGCGCATCGGCACCCTCACCCCGGCGGTGGTTCGACAGATTAAGCGGGTGACCCAGACCAATTTCACCATGGCCCCGGAAGCGGGCTCTGAACGGCTTCGGCAGGTGATCAACAAACCGATCTCCGAAGGCGATCTGCTCAGTGCAGTGCGCAATGTCTTCAGCGAGGGGTGGCGCGAGATCAAGTTCTACTTCATGTATGGACTGCCCACTGAAGAGCTGGAGGACCTGGACGGTATTGCCCGTCTGGCCAGACAGGCGGTGGCGGAAGGTCGAAAATTGGGTGGACGGCCTCGACAAGTGCGGGTCAGTACCTCCTGTTATGTGCCCAAACCGATGACCCCGTTTCAGTGGGTGGGGCAGATGCCCATGGCCGAATTGGACCGCCGCCGACGTTACCTGCTGGATGCTCTGCGGGGTGAAAAACACGCCCGTCTGACCTGGAACGATGAACGGGTGGCGCGGCTGGAGGCGGTGTTCTCCCGTGGCGACCGACGCCTGGGGCCCGCCCTGTTGAGCGCCTATCAGAATGGTCAGCGCATGGACGCCTGGGACGAGTTGTGTGATCTGGACGGCTGGCAGCGGGTGTTTGAGCAGCACAACATCGATCCGGCCTTTTATGCCGAGCGCGATATTCCGCTGGACGAGGTCCTGCCCTGGGACATGATCGATTGTGGCACCAGCAAGGCATATTTTGCCAGCGACTACGCCCGCGCTATGCGGGGCCGCATTATTCGGGACTGTCGCTACGGGCTGTGCGGGGATTGCGGGGTCTGTACCGCTGACGATTCAGGTCGTCTGATTGTGCCGAGGGTCTATGTGCCCCCCGGCGGGCGAGCGGCGGAGTTCGATTTGCCGATCAGCGAAGACACGGTCAATCATCCGTTGGTGCCGGAGGTGGGAGGCCAACCGGCAGGGCCTCACCGGCAACCGGCGGATACCCCACTGGTCAAATACCGGGTGGCCTGGTCCAAGCAGGGGGCGATGGCGTTTTTGTCCCATCTGGAGGTGCAGGAGTTGATCTTGCGGGCGGTGCGGCGGGCCGGCCTGTCAGTGGCCCTGTCGGGTGGTTATCATCCCCGCCCGAAATTGTCGTTTGGACCCGCTTTGTCGTTGGGGGTGGAGAGTTTATGCGAGGTGCTGGACATCACCCTGACCGGCTATTTGCCGGTGGATACCTTGCGGGACCGGCTGTCGGATGCGCTGCCACAAGATGTGGAGGTATCGCAGGTGGTACTGGTACCACCCGGTGCCCGTTCGCTTAATCTGGACGATTTGGCTTATTCTTATGAGCTGCGCTGGCCCGAAGGGATGCCGCAGGATCTGCCGGAGCGGATTGAAAAACTGCTGCGCCAGACCGACATCCCGGTACAGCGGGTCAGTAAAAAAGGTCAGCAGCGGACGTTTGATATACGCCCGTTGTTGCAAGAGATTTGGTTGGGGGATGGTTATCTGGGGCTGTTCTGCACCTCCGACGGCAACCGCACTGCGCGGGTACTGGAGGTGTTGACGGTGGCCTTGGGATTCCCCCCGGAAGAAGCCGCCCGGGTGCGGGTGCGACGAGTCGCGCTGGCATTTGAAGAGGGTGGTCTGTTTTATTCGTTGATGGACGTGGCGCGCGCACAGCCGTTTGCGCCGGTCCCGGAAGAGAGTGAGTCCCTGTGTCTACAGAACTATTGATTAGCGCCGATCGGGAAGAGACCCGCGTGGCGTTGATGGAGGGGAATCAGGTTCAGCAGCTTCTTACCGAACGGGAAAAGGGGCGCGGACTGGTTGGCAACATTTACAAGGGCAAAGTGGTACGGGTACTGCCCGGTATGCAGGCCGCATTTGTCGATATCGGGCTGGAAAAGTCGGCCTTCCTCTATGTGGGGGATGTACAGGACCCGGACCGGCGCTATGAAGATCTGATTGGTGTGGCGGTGGATGAAGGTGCCCCCGGTCGGGATGGAAAACCCCGTGGCCGCCGTAATCACCGCCCGATTGAGACCCTGTTAAAAGGTGGCGACGATGTCATCGTGCAGGTCTCCAAGGAGCCGATCTCTACCAAGGGGCCACGGGTGACCATGTATGTGTCGCTGCCGGGTCGCTATCTGGTGTTCATGCCTGCCATTCGTCACATCGGCATCTCCCGCCGGATCAGCTCGGACCGGGAGCGCAAGCGTCTGCGCGATATCGTCGAGACCCTGGCGACGACCAACGGTGGTTACATTGTGCGCACGGTCAGCTCTGGAGTGGCAGAGGAAGAATTTGCCTCTGACATGGCCTTTCTGGAATTGCTGTGGAGCAACATCCTTAAAAAATGGTCGTGTCTGAACGCCCCGGCATTGCTGCATATGGACATGGATCTGATCTTCCGGGCGGTGCGCGATATGTTCACCCCGGACGTGGCGCGGCTGATCATCGACAGCAAGGCCGATTACGAGCGGGTGATGGAGTTCGTCGAGACCTACCTGCCCAGCGTGGCCGACCGGGTGGCCCTGTACGAAGGGGACCAGACCCTGTTTGAGTTTTTCAACGTGGAGACAGAGTTGTCCCGCGCGTTGGGGCGACGGGTATGGTTGAAGAGCGGCGGTTATATCATCATCGATACCGCCGAGGCGTTGACGGTGATCGATGTGAACACCGGTCGTTATGTGGGCAAGACCGGCAGTCTGGAAGATACCATCACCAAAACCAACATGGAGGCGGTCAAGGAGATCGCTCACCAGTTACGGTTTCGTAACATCGGTGGCATCATCATCATCGATTTTATCGACATGGACGAAGCGGCCAATCGGGACCGGGTCTACACCGCCCTGCAGCAGGCGGTGGCATCTGACAAGGCCCGCACCAACCTGTACAAGATGAGTGAATTGGGGCTGGTGGAGATGTCGCGCCAGCGCAAGCGCGAGAACCTGCAACAGTTGCACTGTGAGTCGTGCCGCTACTGTGATGGCCGAGGGTTTACCAAGAGCCCCACTACGGTGGTATACGATATGTTCCGCGAGGTGCGCCGCACCGCTGCCACCTACCCGGAGAAGACCCTGGTGCTGACCGTCAACCCGGTGGTGGCCACGCTACTGGCCGAGGAAGAGCGTGACCATTTAGATGCCCTGCAAAACGATGTACGCAAGCACCTGATCGTGCGCAAGGACAGTGGTATGCATCTGGAGAACTATGGTGTATCGGTCAACCGCAAGGGTGGTGGCCGGGGCCGGGGTAACAACAATCAGTAGCCGTTACCACGGGTCGCCTGAATATTTTACGGGGTCGGGAGCGGTTTAATCTCGATATAGGCGGACCGCTTAAGCCCATCCAGCCAGGTGTGCAGATAGGCTTGCGCGGCTGCGTCGCCAGCCTTGACCTCCACCATCTCTCTGGCATCTTCAAACGGCAGGATCACCGGCGGGGTGGCTTCATCCACCAAAAATACCGCCCAGCTGCCGGGCAGGTTGACCACAGGGGTGGTACTGCCCACCGGGGTATCGAACAGCAGATCGGCCAGCGTCGGGGCAAAGTCAGCCCGAGCAATCCAGCCCACATCGTCTACTGAAACATCAGGGGTGCTGGCAAGTGCGGTCTGGGCAGCATCAAAACTGGCCCGGTCGGTAATCTGTTCCACCACAGGGGGGGGGCTGGTGCCATCACCGCGCATCTGAATCAAATGGATCTGGCCTGCTTCAGAGAACTGGGCCGGGTGGGCGTCGTAGTAGGCGCGAATCGCTTCATCAGTCAGTTGTACCTGCGACTGCACCTGACGCTGCACGAGTTGTATCTGAGTCAATCGGTCGCGCAATTCACCTCGCAACTGGGTGAGGGTTTTGCCATCCTGGGCGAGGGCGTCTTCCAGTTCTGCCAGACTGGTGAGGCCGTTGTTTCGCATGATATCTGCGACGGCGGCCTCCACCTGTTCCGGCGGCACCTGAATGGAGGCTGCTTTGGCCCGCTGTTTGACCAGCGTCTTTTCGATCAGGCCGTTTAAGATGGCCTCGCGGGAGGCGCTTTGTCCGGTACTGCGGAACTGGGCTTCCGCCTGTTGTAGCGCCAGCAACGAGATGGCTTCGCCGTTGACGATGGCCGCCACCCGGTCAAGCGTGACCGCACTGGCAGGGAGTGATACCAGTAGGGTGGTAAAGGCCAGGCTGCCGATGATAGCAATCAAGCGGAGGCTTGATTGAGGGAGAGATGCCACGATCATGTGTGATTTTTGCTCACGAAAAAGGCGACCCATTACAGGCCGCCTGATTCGAAAAAAAAGGGCGGTCCGGTATTAGCGGAAGGTTCCTTCGGTGGTAAGGGCAAACACACAAATGGCAACACCAATTCCAGTGATGATCCACATGATTCGATCTTTGGTTCCGGTATCCATCAATCACATACTCCTAAACTAACTGGGCGTAGGCGGCTTCGCCGAAACGGCACCGTTGACACAGAACGACCTGTCCTACAAGCAAATTATAAACCCGCGTACCCGCGCACGCGCCAAAAACGGTAGCGGATTATTGATGATAAAGTCAACGGTCAACACGGTTGGCGAGTGGCAAGTGGTACACATAGCGATCGGAGGGGAATGACATGAGTGGAGCAGACTGGTTGCTGGCAGTGGGGATGGTGTTGATGCTGGAGGGGATGTTGCCTTTTTTATCGCCAGCAGCCTATCGGGATTTACTGGCCAGAATGGCCACCCTATCGGACGGAAGCCTGCGTGGCGGTGGGTTGGTCGCTATGACCATTGGCCTGGCGATGATGTATCTGGCCCGGTAGTCGAGCCGTATCCCGGTTGCACCGGCCTGGACAGGGCCGTAGAATATCGAGAGCGATCGCATCCCCTGCTGTATCGGTAGCAGGTGCCGCGACGCCTTTTTTTTGTGGTTGTCAGGCAGGGGCTGTGACAACAAAATGTGCAGGTTAAAAAGGAGATCACCCATGGGTGCAGTTGCCGTAGGCGCAGGAGATTTTGAAGAGCAGGTCTTAAAGGCCGATACCCTGGTGATGATCGATTTTTGGGCCCCCTGGTGTGGCCCGTGTAAAATGATCGCCCCCACGGTAGAGGCGCTGGCAGATGAGTATGAGGGTCGTTGCAAGGTGGTGAAGATCAACACCGATGAGAATCAGGAGATCGCCTCTCGCTATCAGGTGATGGGCATCCCCACGCTGCTGTTCGTGAAGAATGGCGAGCCGGTGGACAAGGTGGTCGGCGCGGCCTCCTCCCAGCAACTTAAAGAGAAGATTGACGCCCATCTGGGTTAGGTCGCAAACCGTGCGACCCTTCGATATAGAGACGGGGTGTTCTGTGGTTACAGGGCACCCCGTTTTTGTTTTGTCCACTGAGATTTGAGGAGTGTAATGGCCGCGACATTCCCCTATCTGGCTGAGCTATCGGTCGAAAACCTGGCGGTGATCGAGCGGGTGCGGGTGCCGTTTGGCCCCGGCTTTGTGGCCCTCACCGGTGAGACCGGCGTGGGCAAATCGTTGATTGTCGATGCCCTGCGGCTGCTGTCGGGCGGGCGCGCGTCCTCTGACGTGATCCGCTCCGGAGCGAAACAGGCGGTGGTGGAAGGGGTCTTTCATCAGGTGCCTGCGGCCCTGCTTGCGCCGTTGCGGGCGGCAGGAGTGCTGGCCCCGGCAGAAGAGGACGACCCCTCTGAATCAGAGTTGGTGATCCGCCGGGTATTACGCCCGGATGGCCACAACGCGGTGTATGTAAACGACCGGCGGGTGGGGGTGGCGTTGCTCACGGAGTTGGGCGACCTCTTGATTGACCTGCTGGGGCAACATGCCCAGCGCTCGTTATTATCCGAATCGGGGCATGTACGGCTGCTGGATGGCGTCGGGGGCCTGCGGCAGGAGGCGGACGGCTATCGGCAGGCATTGAGCCGGTGTCAGGCGCTGGATGCCCGTATTGTCGAAGAGGCTGCCGGGCGGCAGGAGGCGGAGGCGCGGGAGGCGTTTTTGCGGTTCGCGGTGGACGAGATTCATGCTGCCGAGTTGCAAGAGGATGAAGAGGCGGTGTTGACCGCCGAACTGGCGCGCCTGTCCCATGCGGAGCAACTGCGTACCTTTGCAGCCGATGCCTATAGCGGGCTCTACGGGGGAGACCGGGCGGTGCTGTCAGCGCTGGAGGGGGTGGTCACACAGGTCGGGGAGATCGAGCATCTGTCGCCTGGCCAGTGTGATGCCAAGGGGTTGCTGGCGGAGGCGCAGGTGCTGTTGGATGAAGCGGCCAACTCCTTGAGGGTGTTCCGTGATCAGGCGCGCCCGGATGGGGAGCGGCAGGCGCAGGTGGAGCAGCGGCTGGCAGAGATTGAAGCGTTAAAACGAAAATACGGGCGCAGCCTGCCGGAGGTGCTGGAGGCAGCCAGCCGTTACGCGGCGGAGCTGGCGCAAGCCGGTAGTGCTGGTGAACGGCTGGAGCAGTTGGAAGCCGAGCGGGCAGCGTTGCTTGAGCAATTGGGGCAACAGGCCACTGTTCTGCATACTCGCCGAGGCAAGGCGGCGGTAGAACTGCAACGTGTGGTCGGCAAGGGCTTGGCGCGGCTGGGCATGAAAAACGCCCGCCTGCATGTAGAACAGGTGCCCTATGACCGGGGTGAACTGTGGAACGAACAGCACCTGGGTGGTGACGGTTTGGCACGGGTACGGTTTTTACTGGCGGCCAATCCGGGCGAGCAGGCCAAGCCGTTGGCGCGGGTGGCCTCCGGCGG
>JALWRU010000016.1 GCA_026994095.1 Nitrospira sp.
CTTGATCAATCCGGTACTGGCCGGTCCCTGAATGGCGATCTGACTGATCGAGTCGCTGATGTCGACAATCTCCACCGTCCGCTCGCCCCGATGGTCGTACAGGTGTTGAACCACCGCCTGCCGGTTGGATGCGTTAACACACAGCAAAAATACCCCGTCGGGCATCCGCGTCACGATAATGTCGTCAACGATGCCGCCGTCGGCCTGCAATACGGTAGTGTAACGGCAGTTGTAAAGGTCCAGTCCGGCGATATCGGCAGGAGTCACATACTCCAGCAGCGACCGGGCATCCGACCCGGTCAACCGCAGCCGCCCCATATGGCACAGGTCGAACAACCCGGCCTGTTCCCGCACAGCGCGATGTTCGTCCGGGGTACCGGTAAACGACAGGGGCATCTGCCACCCGGCAAAGTCGGTCAGTCGGGCGCCGAGCCGCTGGTGTACCGCCGCCAGGGGGGATTCAGGCACCGCCCTAGGCGTCCTGATAGCGCGCGACGACAAACGTGACGTCCAGAAGGTTGGCGTCCGAGAAGCGTCGCTTGACCCGCATTCGTTTCACTCGCAGGCCGTGGGGGGCGCGCTCTACCTGCGACATCAGGCTCACCAGCGCCTCCAGACGAATGGCGTCCAGTTTGATCTCCACCGCGTGTTCCCGCACCCCTTCAGACACATCGCTGGTGGTGGGGCGCATATACTTGATGTTGCCCTTGACCTGCGCACGGGCCGACAGCCCCTCTAAAAACGACAGCAACGAAAAATTCTTGCCCGCCTGAGTCGGGTTGCCGCGGGGGGTCCGCTTCACCTGCCGCTGATAGTCTGCCAACACCTGCGCCAGTTCACTGCTGGCCCTGGCCTTGCGCTCGGTGCTCTTCTCAAGCGCCGCCACACCAGAGAACAGCGGATCGATGGCCAGAACCCAGACCAGCATCGCGACCCCGCCAAACAGGCCCACCACCACAATCAGCCGCTCCCGATGGGAGAGCCGTGCAAGATAGCCTTTGATCATTCCCGGCAGTGCCACCTAGACCCCCTCCGCCAGTACCGCCCGCACGCGGAATTTAACCCGGTCACCCTTGGCGTTCATCTTGGCGTCACTCACCTGCACCTCCACGAACTCCGGCCGTTTGGACAGCAACCCCTTGACCTGATTGATGGCGTCAAAGGAGGCCACCTGCGCCTCCATGCGCAGCTTGGAGCCTTCCACCGTAAAGTCTGACACATCGATCACCAGACTCTTCGGAATGGCCTCGCTGACCGCATGCAGATAGCCGATCGGCGTGGTACCACCAGCACCGTACAGTGAGCCTCGTGACTGGGCCTTGCTGAGGGCATTTTTGGCCTGCCGCAGCGGATCGACAACCTTGCCCCGCCCGGTAAAGACCGTCCGGTACTGGTCGATCAGGGCAGCCTTTTGAGCCGCCAGTGCCTCGGTGGCGGCGTTGTGGCGAATCCAACCATCGGCCCAGAACAGCGCCAGAATGATCCACAAACCGATTCCCGCCCCGACTGCCCACCGAATCAGATCACTGTCTGCTGAACGTGCCGGTGCAAACGCCCCGGCCCGCAAGTTGATGTGGCGTTTGTCGTCCGCCGCCGAAAGGGCCAGCCCCAGCGAAATCGCATGCAGACCTGCCTGCCCCGGCACCACCGACCGTTTGCCACCATTCAACACCGTCAATCCGGGTTTGCACTCCTCCAGCAACAGCCGTTCGCAGCCCAGGACTTCAGCCAGATCGTTGGCCAGTTCTGCCGGTACTGTACCGCCTGCCACCTGCCCGACAATCACCGCCTGCGGGGTCTGCTCCGGGGTCCCCAATGATTGCATGGCGCGCATCAGCGTGGCAGCAAGCAGATCGTCCACACCGTTCTGCACCAACGGCTGAACGGTAGTGACCATGCGGCTGCCGTGCCACTGGCCCCGATCGACCGCCACCAGCAAAATACGCTCGTCACGTACATCTACCAGAATGACCGGCGCTTCGTTGTCTGCGGCGATGACCTGAGCGAAACGCCATAACGCGACTGCTTCCGGCAGAATCAACTGGGGCTGTTCCGGCATGTCGTCGCCCGCTGGCAGGCCCAGTCGCTCGCTAATCGCCGACTCCGGCGCAACCGCAACCAGCACCTGTGTGGAGGCGTCGTCTAACGCCAGCACCTGTGCGGATACAACCGCCTCATCCACGTCGTAGGGCACCTGCCCATCGATCTCGAAGGGGGCCACCTGAAGCGCTTTTTTGGCATCGGCAAAGGGCAGTGATAACTCCCTCAAGGCGCATTTGCTGACCGCTACCGCCACCGTATCAGCCGATCCGGGGTTGGCTGTATCGGTCAAATCGATGAGACTGCTGCCCTTTAAACCCACTTTCAGGCGGGCCACATGCCGATGGAGTTCACCGTCGACGTCGTGCCATTCGTGTATGCCGATAATTGCCCGCATGTCAGAAACTTCCTCCCAACAACCGGGCCAGTGGTTTGCCGTTCACATAGAGTACCGGTTGCGCGGCAGTCCCCTTGATCGTCAGGGTTAGCGGACCGCTCCCCAGCATGCCGGTGACCAATTGCTGCATGGGGAATTTGGCTCCCAGCGTGCCTTCCAGTTGCAGATTGAGGCGGGTCAGGCGGGCATTTCTGCCCAGTAGCGCCCAGCCACCGCCGGTGGCCTGCATGGCCTCGCCATCAATGGTCAGGCTTTCGACCTCTGCCCGCCCCCGTTGCCAGGTCACGTGGGCAGAAACGTCACCTAACGGAACACTGATCGGACCCATGGGGGTATTGGGGACCTTGACCACCAGAGTCTTTAAACGCAGATTGATGTCGCCGTTGCCACGGATGGCCTCCCGGTCGCGCCAGGCACTTTCCACATCCATATCGGCCACGCCGGTCACACTCATCCCCACGATGTTGGGGGGAACGTCCATCTGCCGGGTCAACGGCGGTAGCTGGGCCAAATCCAACGCCCGTGCAGTGCCGTCCCAGCGGAAGGACGGCTGCGCTCTCACATCGCCTTCAATCGTCAGCAACCCGGCAACGTTCCCCCCCAGCACGCTGCTCTCCAGATCCAACTCGGTAATCCCGCCGCGAAGTTTTAAGGGAGACAGGGCTACATTGACCTTACGCAACTCAATGGCCTGGTCGCTGCTGGAGGGAGTTAAATCGAGTTGGTCCACAGCCAGTGTAAACGGCAGGTGCAAGGTACTGCCCTTGGCGCGCACCTGCCAACCGGACTGATCCGATACCTGCCGCACCACCTGCTGTACCAGCGCCTCGACCGGAAAGGTCCAGACCAGCCCGACAGTAAACATCACCAGCCCGAACAGGCCGTACAGCAGCCAGATTCCCCAGCGCCGTCCTTTTTTGGGTGCCTGATCTGCCACCTTATGCCCCGCCCAGTGGAACCCGGATCACCGACGTCAGCACCAGCCCCTGCTCCGGGCGGATGGATTCATCATCTGACAAGGATTTGGACACAGGAAACATCAGGCTGACCTCCACTGCCGACGGCAGCAATTCTTTATTGTTAGTTCCCCAACTGTCGACCCACTCGTCGGTGGACCGGTCCAGATAGCGGAGTTTGAATCCAGACAGCCCCTCAATCAACGGAAAGGTGACCGTATTATAGGTGCCACTACCTAACGGATTGAGCCGCTCGGAGTAGAACAGGTCCTGCCCCTCCATGGAGTAGCGCAACTCGTTCTGAAATGACACCTTGCCACCACCTGAGGTCACTCTTGACAGGCTACTGAACTCCAGCGAATCGCCGTCGTTGCCGTCCGGGGTCTGGCCGTCTTCACCCTTGAAGAAGGTATCCGGGTCGCCTTTGACCACATAGGCACTGGTGATCTGATCCGACATGCGCGACAGTACCACCCGGCCGATACGATAGGGGTCAGCAGCGGCCTCCAGATGTTCGTTCAGGCGGGTCGTCTGGTCAAAGGTGGTGTAAATCATCGACAGCATCACCGCCATGATGGCCACCGCCAGCAATACCTCCACCAGCGTAAACCCTGCCTGCCCCCGAGCCTGCCGGAGGCCTGCCTCAAGGCGGGCATAACTAAATAGGTGACAACGTTTCATGTGTGTTCCACAAAACGGACCAGTTCAACCCGGTCGCCGTCCCCCCACATGACCTTGACCTGAATCTGGTAAACCTGTTTGATCAGGAAGGTATTGACGTTGCGCTCCCAGCTATAGTCTGGCGCATGTTCGCCAAAGTCGCCTTCCAGATAGCCCAACTCCAGCGATTTGTCATTTTCAGCCTCAAACACCAGATCTCGCGCCAGCAGCGTGGCGATGGTCAACTCCTGGGTATGAGACTGAATCAGCACATCCCGGTTGCGCAGGCCCAGAAGTACCACCAGTGTGGTGGCCAGAATGGCCATCGCCACCATGACCTCCAGCAAGGTGAACCCGGCGCGACTGTCGGCTGCACGAGTCACCCGAACAGGTCCTCCACGTACCCCTCTTTCAAGGCCACCCGACCGGTGACCGGGTTGACCTGCAGGGTCATGGTATCGGTACCGTTGGCCTGCAGATGAATGATGACCCGATCGACCCGCCCCAGCGGGTGAAAATAGGCGTAGGCGGTGCCGTCGGTGCGTTTGCCATCCACAGTGGTCAAGACGTCCATCAGATGGATATTATGCGGAAGTTGCACCGGTTTGAGGAAGTTGCGCTGCACCGGCGAGTACCCCCCGCCCAGTTCCACCTCGGCCCAGTAGCGGTCGGCATCCAGATTAAACGCCAGCCGATGCATGCGCCGCTTGAAGGTGGCCTCGCTGTACAGCCCTTGAATATGCCCGCTCAGGGTACGGATTTCAGCATCCAGGTTGCCGCCCCCGACAATGCCCATTTTGGGGAACACCACTGCCGCAGTAAGGCCGATGATAAACATCACCAGCATGATCTCGATCAGCGTAAAACCGCGCGCCGAGTGCGGCTTTACGGTGGCCGAGTGCAGACAGTATGAGGTGGTAAAGGTCACGTGGCGCAGATTGCTTACGAGATATCGGCCGCGTCGATGTCGGCGTCGATGTCTTCGCCGCCCTCTTCACCGTCGGCACCATAGGACATCAGGTCATAGTCGCTGTTGGTGCCGGGGCTGATGTACAAAAATTCGTTGTTCCAGCTATCCAGGGGGACCTTGGCCATGTAACCGCCGCTCTTCCATTTTTTAGGGATCCGGCCAATGGTCGGGCGGGTCACCAGCGCCTCCAGCCCCTGCTCGGTGGTGGGGTAGTAACCGTTATCCAGTTTGTACAGATTGAGGGCCTGCTCCACGTTGCGAATCTGGGTGGCGGTGGTGGTCACTCGGGCGTCATCGGTGCGACCGATAAAGCGGGGCACCACCACGGCGGCCAGAATGGCGATGATGGTAATCACCACCATGATCTCAAGCAGGGTAAATCCGCGCTCATCCGATGGCTTGGTTGGGGTCACACGGGCCGTACAGGCACGCACAACCCGGCTTCGTAACCCGCGATCCAGACTGCCAAATACCAACATAATATCCTCCTCGAACTCCGGACAAGGCCGGTCAGAATGCACATGTAAACTCATCCGACCACTCCGGACATTTCAACAATGGGTAACAGGATGGCAAACACGATGGCCAGCACCACCCCGCCCATCCCTAAAATCATAATCGGTGACAGGATCGAGGTCAGGCTGCCGATGGTGGTGGTCACCTCCCGATCATAAGAGTCGGAGACCTTTTCCAGCATAGACTCCAGTTCGCCAGTGGCCTCCCCCACTGCCACCATGTGGGTCACCATAGGTGGAAACACACCGCTGGCCGCCAACGGGTCGGCGATGCTTTCACCCTCTTTGATGTTCTCTGCGGCCCGCCCGATGGCATCAGCCAACACCCGGTTCAGCACCACCTGACGGGTGATCCCCAGCGCCTCCAACAGCGGAATACCACCGGCCAGCAGGGTACTTAAGGTGCGGGTAAAACGGCTGATGGCCACCATTCGTACCACCTTGCCCAATACCGGAATACGCAGCCGGATGCGGTCCGCCACCAGTTCACCCGCTTCAGTGCGGGTCCAGCGGGCCAGCCAGACCCAGATGCCGATCGCTCCACCCAGCCCCAGCCACCAATAATTGCGCACCAGATCGCTGATGTAGATCAGGATCACCGTTGCAGTCGGCAGGGCTTTGTCCATGCCATCAAATACCTGGGTAACCCGGGGCACCACAAAGGTCATCAACCCCACCAGAATCATAATACCCACCAGTGTCATTAACACCGGGTAGAACAGCGCCGCCGTAACGGTACTGTTGAGTTCTACCTGATTCTCCCGAAAATCGGCCAGCCGATCGAGCATGGCCGACAGGGTGCCGGAGGCCTCCCCGGCCCGCACCATGCTCACAAACAGATCCCCAAACACCTTGGGGTGGGACGCCAGCGCATCGGATAGCGGTGCCCCCTCCTTGACCAGCTCACGCACGTCGGCGGTGACCTGTTTGAGGCGTGAATTTTCAATCTGATCCACCAGCGCGGTCAGGCACTCCAGCATGGGCAATCCGGCCCCTACCAGGGTGGCCAGCTGGCGGGTCAACAGGGCCACCTCCATGGGGCGAATACCACGCGCCGATAGCCCGGAAAAACCTTGGGAACGACGCTTTTCCTGCCCTTCCACCAGGTCGGTGGTATAGATGCCTTGCGCCTTTAAGCGTTGGCGTGCGGCACGGGCGCTGTCTGCATCCACAATCCCGGAGAGGGCCTTGCCTTGCGCATTCAATCCCTTGTATTCGTAGACCGCCACCGCCTAGTCTGACTCCTCCCGGCAGACACGCAATACCTCGCCGGTAGTGGTCTGCCCGGAGATGACCTTAAGCGCCCCGTCAGCACGCAGATCGCGCATGCCGTTTTTAATGGCGTGGGCACGCAGGGTATTGGCGTCCGACTGGGTCAGCACCAGATTGCGTAGCTCATCGTCCAGTACCAGCATCTCGTAAATGGCCAGGCGGCCTCGAAATCCGGTGCTGGAGCACTCGATGCAACCGCTGCCCTGATAGAAGGTGTGGTCGCCCGGTGCCAACCCCAACTTGGCGACCTCTGCCGGTGCCGGAGTATAAGGGCTGCGGCACTCCTGACAGACACGCCGTACCAATCGTTGGGCCAGAATGGCCGATACCGAAGACGACACCAAAAACGGCTCCACCCCCATATCCACCAGCCGGGTGACCGCCGAAGGGGCATCGTTGGTGTGCAGGGTCGAAAACACCAGGTGGCCGGTGAGGGCTGCTTGAACAGCGATCTCGGCGGTTTCACCATCACGGATCTCACCCACCAGAATGACATCCGGATCCTGCCTGAGGATGCTTCGCAGCCCACCAGCAAAAGTAAGGCCGATCTTGGGGTTGACCTGTACCTGACCGATGCCGGTCAACTGGTACTCGATGGGGTCTTCAATGGTGATGATGTTTTTGTCCGGGCTGTTGATGCGCGAGATGGCCCCGTACAGGGTGGTGGTCTTACCGGCACCGGTCGGTCCGGTTACCAGCACCACTCCATGAGGCAGGGCCAGTACCTCGTTCATCTGTGCCAGCTGTATCTCGTCAAACCCCATGCTCGACAGGTCCAGATTGACTGCGCCCTTCTCCAGCAGACGCAGCACCAGGCGTTCACCATGCACGGTGGGGATGGACGAGACACGCACATCAATATCGCGCCCGGCGATGCGCAGGCCGATGCGGCCATCCTGCGGCAGCCGCCGCTCGGCGATGTTCAGGTGCGCCATCAGTTTGATGCGGCTGGTAATGGCCGCCTGCAAGCGGGGTGGCGGGGTCAGCACGTTATAGAGCACACCGTCGACCCGGTAACGCACCGCGAATTCGCGCTCGTAGGGCTCCAGATGGATGTCAGAGGCCCGCTCCTTGACCGCCTGAAATAATACCGAGTTAACCAGCCGGATAATGGGCGCTTCGTCGGTAGCGTCGAGCAGATCCACCGGTTCATCCAGCAGGCCGCCCGCCAGTGAATCGTCCGCATCCAGGTCTTCGATCACCTCTTCAGCGGTACCGGAGGCCCGGTCGTAGGCCGTGTTAATACCGTGCAGAATCAGCGCCGGAGTGGCAATCGCCAGCCGGATCGGTCCGAGCAGCGCGGCCAGGTCGTCCAGCGGCGCACCGTTGAGCGGATCGGCCACGGCCACCAGTGTCGAGTCACCCTCTTCCAGCGGCAATAACAGGTTGTCTTTGGCAAAGGTAATCGGCAGCCGCTCCAGCCAGCGCCCGGACAGGTCGTCCGGCAGGATGTCGATGTACGGCAGTCGCCACTGGGTCGCCAACGCCTGCGACCGCTGCTCCTCCCTGAGGGCACCACTGCGCACCAGTACCTCGGACCACTCGCGGCCCTTCTCCTGAGCCACTTCACGGGCATGGGCGAGTTGTTCCGAGGTCACCCAACCTTCGTCCAGCAGAATATCTGCCAGTGGCTTCGGTGTGAAGCGCTGCACGGTACGTTTACTCCGGTGGGTTGATGGCCTGTTGTAAAAACTTGATGCGACCTTCTTTACGGTCGATCTTCTGATCCTCAATAAAGCCGATCATCTCCAGTGACTTGGTCTGTTGCAGGGCATACAGTTCGTTTGGATCACGAATCACGTGAGGGGTCAGGAAGATCATCAGATTGCTTTTTTTGGTGACCTTTTCGGTGGAGCGGAACAGCCAGCCAAGCAGCGGTATATCGCCCAGAATCGGCACCTTGGAGATGCTCGTCTCAATCTTGTCTTCAATCAGACCGCCGATCACCACGGTCTGCTTGTCTTTGACAATCACGGTGGTGGAGGCCGACTTTTTGCTGGTGATCACACCCTGTTCAGTAGTGAAGTCCTGAGACACGCCTGAGCGCAACCCGGAGATCTCCTGATACAACTCCAGTTTGACCAGATCGCTCTCCAGAATCTGCGGGGTAAAACGCAGGGTAATACCGATGTCCTTGCGCTCGATCTGGTTGTTAAAGTTGCCGCCTGTGGTCTCGCCCCGGCTGGTGAGGATGGGGATGTTCTCACCCACCACGATCTCGGCCTTCTGGTTGTCGGAGGTCAAAATCTGCGGGGTGGACAGCACGTTGATGTCCCCATCGCTGGCCAAGGCCTGCAACAGCGCACCCACGTTGAAGAAGGTGTTTCCACCCAGGGAGACCTCTTGCAACGAACCGACCGACAGGCCACTAAACCCGCGCGATACCCCGGCCAGCTCCGACGCCTGAAACAGGCCGGAATTGCCGATGGTACTCGAACCACCAAACAGGGTGACCTTGCCCGTTTCCGGCGGCTCAATACCAAATAGATTGACACCAAACTTAACGCTGTCATCCAGCGTCACTTCCAGAATCACTGCCTCTACATAAACCTGCCGCCGTTTGATGTCGAGCTTGGCCAGCACCGACTGGATCATCTTGTAGTCGCGGCCCGATGCGGTGATGATCAGCGAGTTGGTGGGGCCGTCAGCCAGTACCTGCACCACGCCTTCAAACTCCTGCCCGCCCCGGCCACCGGCAGCACGGCCACGCACCGGACGGCGGGCCTGGGACTGGGCCGATCGCGATACGATACCGGTCAACACCTTGGCCATCTCGGTGGCGTTGGCGTTTTGCAGGTAGTAGACGTTGATGTTACGGCTGGG
>JALWRU010000017.1 GCA_026994095.1 Nitrospira sp.
CCAGATGCTGCGCATGCGCATTGGCGGTGCCCGTGGGTTATTGATTAAAGATGCTACCGATGCGGATCTGATCGACCGCCGTATTCAGGTGATGGATCATTGTTATGGGTGTACGGCAGGGGCAGGGTCCTCTTGCGGCGGCTCTCTTGCGTAATTACCGGCGTCCGCTTTTGGCTTGTGGGCAACCTCTCCGGCTCCCGAAAATCCTCGACGTAGCGCTGCTACGCCTCCGGTGTTTCGTCCGCCTGCGAGAACTGGTGGCCATCTACCGGCGTCCGCTTTTGGCTTGTGGGTAACCTCTCCGGCTTCCGAAAATCCTCAACGTAGCGCTGCTACGCCTCCGGTTTTCGTCCGCCTGCGAGAACACCCACAAGCCAAAATCGAACGCCTACCCGTGAGTCTTTACCGGCGTCCGCTTTTGGCCTGTGAGCAACCTCTCCGGCTCCCGAAAATCCTCGACGTACAGAAGTACGCCTCCGGTATTTCGCTCGCCTGCGAGAACGCCCACAAACCAAAATCGAACGCCTACGTCGGTTGATTTTTTGGGTGGGCGGGACCGGATGCTTTGCCCACTTTCCAGCGCTGGACTGACTACTTGGGCTTGGCTTCGTGCCGTTGTCGCTTACGCTCGGTTTTGGCCACCTCTCTTGCCCGTTTGCGGGCCTCCCGGCGGGGGATGCCGGCGATTACCAGCGTGATCTCGCCACGGATGGTGCCCTTCTTCTCGTCAGCGAAGTGGGCGATCAACTCGCTCGCGGTGCCCCGTGCAATCTCTTCGTGCTGCTTGGTCAACTCCCGGCAGACCACCACCTGGCGCTCCCCCAGCACCTTCACCACATCGGCAAGGCTTTTTAACAGTCGGTGGGGCGACTCGTAGGCAACCACCGTATACGGCAGGTCAGCCACCTCTTGCAGGCGGCTTTGGCGGGCAGCCGTGCGGTTGGGCAGGTAGCCTAAAAACAGGTGCATGTCGGTGGGCAGCCCCGATACCGACAGTGCCGTCGGCACCGCACAGGCACCGGGGATCGGCACCGACGTAACCCCGTCCTGCTGGGCCAGATTGACCAGATAATAGCCCGGATCGGCAATCAACGGCGTGCCCGCATCCGACACCAACGCCACCGACTGGCCCTCCCCCAGCTTCTCTACCAGGACCGGCGCTTTGAACTCTTTATTATGGTCGTGATAGCTGGTCAGTTTGCCACTGATGCCGTGTCGGGTGAGCAGCTTCTGCGTCACGCGGGTATCTTCCGCAGCAATGATGTCGGCGGTTTTGAGGATACCCAGCGCCCGCAGGGTGATGTCCTCAAGATTGCCGATCGGCGTGGCGACAATGTACAGGGTTCCGGCTTCTGCATCCATGCGCGGATGGTAGCACGTCACACCAGCGGTCGCCCCGGTCTGATGGGCTGGCCACCAGATCGCTCACAAAATATGGCTATATATGCTGCAATTACAACCATCTATGCGGGCAATAAATGGCAAGGGGGGGTGGGTTTCCCTCTTGTGTTCAAGGCAGGTGCCGCTTATGATCCGTGGTCATGGGTCCAGCCAAGGTAAAAGCGCGTGAGGAGTTTGCGCGGTATCTGCAAGAAAACGGTCTCAAGGGGTCGCAACAGCGTTCCCATATCCTTGAGTCATTTCTGTCCATGCCGCCGCATCTATCGGCAGAGGAGCTACACCGTCAAGTAGCGACTGTGGACGAGGGCATCGGTCTGTCGACCATCTACCGCACCCTGCGCCTGTTGTGTGATGCAGGTCTGGCCAAACAGCGCCATTTTCAGGAGGGACGCAGCTGCTTTGAGCAGGCCTTTGAGCACCACCACCACGATCATCTGATCTGCGTGAGCTGTGGCCGCATTGAAGAATTTATCTGCGAAGAGATCGAAACCAGGCAGGACCAGGTCGCCGACCAGCACGGCTTCACCCTGACCCACCACCGGCTCGACCTGTACGGCCACTGTGCCGACTGTAAACCGGAGTAGTCGCCGCTAGGCGGGCGGCAGGGTCGCCAGGGCCTCTTCCAACTCAGCACGGGCGTGGCTGTCGCCGATCCGCTCGGCCACCGCAATGCCATTTTCATAGAGGCTGCGCGCCGCCGCCATATCGTCCAGCCGCTCGTTGGCCTTGCCGCCGTGGTAGTAGGCCGCCACATAGTCAGCGTCGTGGGTAATCAACTCATTAAAAGCGGTCACGGCACCGGCCACATCGTCCAGTTTGAGATACTCCTGGGCGATGACATAGCGGGCAAAACTATTACCCGGATCTTTCTCTAAAAATGCCCGGTACTGCTCGATACGAGATGTGCTCACGTGTGGCTCCTGTTGCGGTAGCGTTTAAGAGGGTGGCGAACTGCGCCGATTTTGGCGCATCTGCCGCGCCTGCACAAGGGGGATCGCCAAGCGCGGCCGGTTGGCGGTCGACGGGGACCCGTCCTGGCAGTTTGACGACTCCCGCTGCCAACCCCTATGCTGATCTATTTTTTGCTCAGGAGGTCCCATGAGTGACTCCCCCCGCACCGGCATGACCTATCAGGATGCCGGTGTCGATATTGGTGCTGGCAACGAACTGGTGCGCCGCATCGGTCCGCTGGCCGCCGCCACCGCCACCGCCGGTGTGCTGTCGGGTCTGGGTGGGTTCGGGGGGCTGTTTCAACTGGACACCACCCAAATGACCGACCCGGTGCTGGTCTCCGGCACAGACGGGGTCGGCACCAAACTCAAAATCGCCTTTGATACCGGTGTTCATAACACCGTGGGTATCGATCTGGTGGCCATGTGTGTCAACGACATTATTGTCACGGGTGCACAGCCGCTGTTCTTTTTGGACTACTTCGGCTGCGGGCAACTGGATGTCGATGCGGCAGCAGACGTGGTGTCTGGCATCGCCGAGGGGTGCAAACGGGCCGGGTGTGCGCTGATTGGCGGCGAGACTGCCGAAATGCCGGGCTTTTATACGGACGGGGAGTACGATCTGGCCGGTTTCTCGGTGGGGGTGGTCGACCGCCCCAAACTGATCGACGGCAGCAAGGTGGCTGCCGGTGATGTGGTGCTGGGCATCTCCTCGGCGGGTCTGCACAGCAACGGCTACTCACTGGCCCGCAAGATTTTGTTTGAAGCGGCGGGGCTGACTGTCAACGACCCGTTCCCCGGCCTCGATCAGACCGTGGGCCAGGTGTTGCTGACCCCTACCCGCATCTATGTATTGCCGCTGCTGGCGCTGCTGGCGCAGGTACCGGTCCACGCCATGGCCCACATTACCGGTGGTGGCTTGACCGAAAACCTGCCTCGTGTGCTGCCAGACGGACTGCAGGTACGCATCAATTCCGGCGCATGGCAGGTGCCCGCCCTGTTCACCCAACTGCAACAGATGGGGGGGGTCGAGATTGCCGAAATGCGGCGGACCTTTAATATGGGCGTCGGCATGTGTGTGGTGGTGTCGGCCCGGAATCAAGCAATGGCGCAGGATTTGCTTACTCAATCCCTGTCGGCAGAAGGGGGGCAGGTGACCGTCATTGGTCGCATTGAGGAGGGGGCGGACGGAGTGGTTTATGATTGATCAGGCTGCGGTGTTACCACCCGCAAGCCGGTATTTGAGGAATGGTTGAGATGAAGATTGGCATCCTTGTCAGTGGACGAGGCTCCAACATGGAGGCCCTGATTCACGCCTGTCAGGACGGGCGTATCGACGGGCAGGCGGTGGTGGTCATCAGCGATCGGGCCGAGGCCGGAGCGTTGGAGATTGCTCGTCAACTGGGGGTTGAGGCCCGTTTTATGGACCCTAAATCCCACGACAGTCGTGAGGCGTTTGACCGCTCACTGGTCGACGCGCTGAAAGAGGCCGGGGTGGAGTTGGTCTGTCTGGCCGGTTACATGAAACTGGTTACCCAGGCGTTTATTGATGCGTTTGCTGGCCGTATCGTCAACATTCACCCGTCCCTGCTGCCGTCGTTTCCCGGTTTGTGTGCCCAGCAACAGGCGCTGGAGTATGGCTGCAAGGTGACTGGCTGCACTGTGCATCTGGTAGAACTGGCCATGGACAGCGGCCCGATCCTCATGCAAGCCACCGTGCCGATTCTGGACGACGATACCGAGCAGAGCCTGTCGGAACGGCTGCTGGTGGAAGAACATCGGCTCTATGTGGAGGCGGTGTCACTGCTGGCCAGCCATCGATTTACCCTTGAGGGGCGGCGGGCGCGTACCGACCTCAGGTAGCACCAGAAACAGAGGTTCAATGGATTGTCCTCACTGTAATATGTCCCAGCCCGAAGGGGTGGAATGTGTGCAATGCCACATGCCCCTGGGTGAACTGGCCGACCTGCTACACCACCTGCAACTGGACCCGCCGGTTCGGGAGCATCCGCTTCCGGCCCCCGGTGAACAGGTGGGAACCCGGCCCAGCCGCCCGCTGGATCAGATTGCCATCAACCCGGAGCAGCAGGCCCAGGCCAACCGGGTACGCCGGGTGCGCATGACCACCGGACCGAAGTTTTCCGGCCTTACCATCCGTGCCTATCGGGGGTTGGTCTCTGCACAGGTACTGGTGCGGCTAAACCCCACCCTGCTACCGGCCAACGACTCGGTGATCTCCCTGCGGGCCACCGAGGCGGGGGCACCGTTTTCGCAGGCGCTGGCAGTCTGTGTGGGCGATCTGCGGCTGGCGGTGGTCAAGGCCGGCGGTAACGCGGTGATCTCGGTGCATGTGGGCTACCACCCCCGTATGGACGACAGCCTGCTGTTGACCCTGTCTGGCACCGCCGTGGAGGTCATCCGGGCACCGGGCCAGTCGAGTTGAAGGGCGGGGCCTAGTCTTCGAGCGCTTCCAGATAGCGCTCTGCATCCAGCGCGGCCATACAGCCGGTACCGGCGGCAGAGATGGCCTGACGGTAGGTGGGATCGGCCACATCTCCGGCGGCAAACACCCCCGGCAGACTGGTGGCGGTCGAGCGCCCTTTACAGGCGATATACCCCTTCTCCATGGCCAACTGGTCGCCAAATACCTGCGTATTGGGGGAGTGGCCGATGGCGATAAACAGGCCGTCTGCGGCGACCTCCTGAGTCTCACCGGTCACCGTGTCCTTCAGACGCACGCCGGTGACATTGGTATCTCCTAATACTTCTACCACTCCGGCGTTCCATATAAAGTCCACCTGCGGGTGCTTGGCGGCCTTGTCGGACATGATTTTAGACGCCCTGAGGGTATCCCGACGATGAATGACCGTCACCTGGCTGGCAAATTTGGTGAGGAACAGGGCCTCTTCGATGGCGGTATCGCCCCCTCCCACCACCAGCACCTTTTTGTCTTTGAAAAAGAAGCCGTCGCAGGTGGCACAGGCCGATACACCGTTGCCCATCAAGCGGGCCTCCGACGGCAGTCCCAGCAGTCGGGCGGTGGCACCGGTGGCGATAACAAGTGTGCGGGTGGTGAGGGTTTCACCATCCACCGTCAGCGAGATGGGCGAAGCGCTCAGGTCGGCTTCAGTGACGGTGCCGGTTTTAAAACGGGTCTCAAAGCGTTCTGCCTGAGCGCGGGTCTGCAATACCAGATCCGGCCCCTGAATCCCGTCCGGGAAGCCGGGGAAATTATCCACATCGGTAGTGATGGTCAACTGTCCGCCGGACTGGGGGCCTTCAATCACCAGGGGTGACAGGTTGGCGCGCGCTGCATAGATGGCAGCGGTGAGTCCGGCAGGGCCGGAGCCCAAGATGATGATGTTCTCATCCATGAGAGTGGTGCCCGTTTAACTAAAGGGGGTGAATTTAATGAGTGACAGAAGAGGTGGGTGAGGCGGAGTCCGAGTGCAACAGTTGGTGCACCATCGCCTTGAGACCGTCCAGATGGTCGGCCTTTACAAAGTAGCCATCGGCGCTCCAGGCGCCAAAGTCGTGTTTGTAGTCGCTGTAGGCACTGCATAACACCACTGGCAGGTCCGGGTGGTGCTGCTTGGACTCTTTTAACACCTGTAAGCCGTCGATACCGGGCATGCGAATGTCGAGGATCATCAGGTCCGGGTTATCGTGCTCCAGCGCGCCGAGTGCAGTACCGCCGTCCGCAAACAGCGTGACCCGATACCCTTCGTCAGACAGTTCGTCATGGAGCAGCTCTCGAATCAGCTCCTCGTCATCTACCACGAATATGCGCGAAACTTTATCCATATACATAATGCACAGACCGACGTACCGTAATTAACGGGGAGCCTCAGTACCAAACAACTGATCGTAACAGTTTTGATACTGTTTTGCAGCTTGCCCCCACGAGGCCTCCTGCGCCATGCCGTTTTGCTGGACTCTGGTAAAGGCGTCGGCGTCGCGATAACAACGGTTTGCACGATCCATACAGGCGATCAGCTGGTCGGTGCTGTACTCACTGAAGGCAAAGCCGGTCGCGCTGTCCGGGTGGTCCTCAAAGGCGGCTACCGTATCCGCCAGCCCACCGATGCGGTGTACCACCGGGGGTGCGCCATAGCGCATGGCGATCAGTTGTGACAGGCCGCACGGCTCAAACCGCGACGGCATCAAAAACAGGTCGCAACCGGCGTAGATCTGGCGACCCAGTGTGTCGTCAAAATCGACAATAATGGCGATGTGATCCGGGTGCTCCTTGGCGGCCTGTTGCAGGGCTGCCACATGGTCCGGGTCGCCAGTCCCCAGTACCGCCAGTGTGGCCCCGGACTGGACGATGGAGTCCACCACCCCGGTGACCAGATCGATGCCCTTCTGCTCCACTAGTCGCCCCACCATGCCGTACAGGGGGCCCCGTTTCGGGTCCAGCCCAAAACGGCGGGTGATGGCCTCCCGGTTGGTGGCCCGCCCGGTGATCTGCTTGGCGTCAAATGACTGGGACAGGGCCGGGTCGGTGCGCGGGTCCCACAGGGCGGTATCGATGCCGTTGATGATGCCAAACAGATCGTCTGACCGATCCCGCAGCACCCCTTCCAGCCCGCAGCCAAACTCGGCCTGCTGGATCTCCTCGGCATAACTGCGGCTGACCGTTGTGATCGCGTCGGCGGCGAGGATGCCCCCTTTAAGCAGATTGATCTGGTGATAAAATTCCAGCCCGTCCGGCTGATACAGGTGGTCCGGCAGCATCAGTTGTGGCCACAGGGAGGCGTCAAACAGGCCCTGATAGGACAGGTTGTGAATGGTCAGCACCGTGCGGGTCGCCGCCAGTTCCGGGTATCGTTCCGGGCAGTGGCGCAGGTAGACCGGCAGCAGCGCGGTCTGCCAGTCGTGGCAGTGGATCAGGTCGGGGATCCAACGCTGCGCCTGACACAGGGCCAGCGCCGCCCGACACAAAAATGAGAACCGTTGCAGGTTGTCCGGGTAGTCGCCACCTTCATCGCCGTAGGGGCCGAGCCGGTCCCAGTAGGGAGGGTATTCCAGCAGCCAGATGTCACCTTTCGGCCCCGCCCGCCACACTGGTACGCTGGCAGTGGTGCCGTCTGGCTGCGGTACTGATAAGGGCGTCCCGGTAGGGCGCAGCCCGTGGGACTCCACCAGTACCGGGTTGTCGGCCACCACCTGATAGAGCGGCAGCACTGTGCGACAGTCCAGCCCCAGTCGGGACAGGGCTTGCGGAAGTGCCCCGGCCACGTCTGCCAGCCCGCCAGTCTTGATAAACGGCACCGCTTCGGATACCACATGCAATACGCGCATTAAAATTCTCGCTCGGTACGCGCTTCACGCAGAAAGGTGGTGGCCTCCTCCGGCGGGGTCGGGTTGACGTAGAAGCCGGAGCCCCACTCAAACCCGGCCACCTTGGTCAGTTTGGGAATCACCTCGATGTGCCAGTGGTAATAGCCGTTGGGGCCGTCCTGTGCCGGGGTGGTATGGATCATAAAATTGAAGGGTGGATCGTTGAGGGTCTCTCGCAGGCGTACCAGCAGGTTTTTGAGGATGCGCGCCAGTTGCTCGATCTGCTCGTCCGACAGATGCTCAAAGCACGACTGATGCTCCTTCGGCAGAATCCAGGTCTCGAACGGAAAGCGGGCCGCATAGGGCGACAGGGCGGCAAAGCCTTCGTTTTCAAGCACCACCCGGCGACCGTCTTCCAACTCCTGGCGCAGGATGTCGCAGAAGATGCAGCGCTCCTTGAAGTCATAGTGACGCTTGGCCCCGACCAGCTCTTCGTGCACCCGTTTGGGGATCACCGGCAGGGCGATCAACTGGGAATGGGAGTGAGCCAACGACGACCCTGCAGCCTCGCCGTGGTTCTTGAAGATCAGGATGTAGCGGAACCGAAAGTCGCGCTTCAGGTCGATATAGCGGGCCTGATAGGCGCGAATCACCTGTCCAATCTGGTCCAGACTCAGGTCGGTGAGTTGCTCATCGTGGGATCGGGTTTCGACGATTACCTCGTGGGCACCCAACCCGTTCATCCGGTCATACACGCCCTCGCCGCTGCGGTCGGCGTCGCCCTCCACCTCCAGTACCGGAAATTTATTAGGAAAGACCCGCAACTGCCACTGGTCGGCGTCATCGTGGATGACGTGGGTCGTGTCTGGAGTAACCGATTCGTTGCCGGGGCAGAACGGGCAGAAGCCGTTGCTTTCTACCGCTGGAGCCGTATCAAAATCGGTGGGCCTTCGACCCCGTTCGCTGGCGATGATGACCCACCGTCCGTTGACGGGGTCCTGACGTAATTCCGGCATGCTTATCCCTGATGATTTCCGGGTTCGATACCCAGTTGACGAATTTTTTTAGACAGGTTACTGCGCTCTACCCCCAGTTGATCGGCTGCCCTGGAGATGTTGCCGCCGCAGGCGTTCAATATGCGTTGGATGTGGTCGGTTTCAAAACGCTCCCGCGCGGCCCGCAGGGACAGCCCGTCGTAGCTGAATGGTGATTGTTCACCCTGCTCACCAGCGTCGGCGGCAGGGCCGCTCAACTCCAGCGGCAGGTCGGCAAGGCCAATCTCCGGCTCCGGGCTGAGGATCATCAGCCGCTCCACCATATTTTTGAGTTCCCGCACGTTACCCGGCCAGGGGGCAGCGCTCAGTCGAGCCACCGCCTCTGGCGAAAAGCGGCGCAGGGGCAGGCCCTGTACCTGCACCGCATTGTCCACAAAGTAGTCGATCAACAGCGGGATGTCATCGGTGCGCTGGCGCAGGGCAGGCACCTGAATCGGCACTACACACAGACGATAATAAAGGTCTTCACGAAAGTTCCCGGCGGCCACTTCGGCGGTCAGATCGCGGTTGGTGGCGGCGATCACCCACACGTCCACCTCCCGTGGGCGGGTGCCACCGAGCCGGTGGAAGCGCCCCTCCTGCAAGGCCCGCAATACCCGCGCCTGAGTGGCCAGCGCCATGTCGCCGACCTCGTCCAGAAACAGGGTGCCCCGGTGGGCCTGCTCGAACAGCCCCGGTTTGGCCTTTTCGGCCCCGCTGAAGGCCCCTTTTTCGTAGCCAAACAGCTCACTTTCGATGAGGTGTTCCGGCAGGGCGGCGCAGTTGATCTCTACAAATGGCATTTGTGCTCGTGCGCTGGAGGTATGCAGCCCACGGGCAACCAGTTCTTTGCCGCTGCCATTTTCACCAGAGATCAACACCCGTGGGCAGTTGGCCGCCAACTGGCCAATCTGTGCCCGCAATTTTTGCATGGGGGCTGAGG
>JALWRU010000018.1 GCA_026994095.1 Nitrospira sp.
AAATGGTAGCCGCCTACCACGCCAACCTGCGTGAGAATCTGGGCCACATCCGCACCCTTGCCAGGCAACACCCCAACCGCACCCTATTGGTAGGCGGCGGTGCCATGAGCGTGTTCCACCGGCAGTTGATCAAAAAACTGCCCAAAGGGACCATCGGTGTCATCGGTGAGGGCGAGCAGGTCCTGAATGCCTGCGTAACGGGTGACGACTTGCGCCAACTGCGCATCTGCACCGCCGAACGAGGCCAGGTGTTTGAAGGCCCCATGCCGCCACCGCTGGAGCTGGCGGAGCTGGAGATCGACTACCCCTACATCCAGACCATTTTCCCCCAGTGGGACGACTACAAGGGCTATCAGGTCAGCATCCAGACCAAACGGGGCTGCCCCTACCGGTGCGCCTACTGCCTGTACCCCTATATTGAAGGCACCCAGGTGAGCCTGCGCCCGCCGGAGCGGGTACTGGCAGAGATGCAGTACCTGTACGACCATCTGGGGGCGCGGGATTTCTGGTTCGCCGACGCCCAGTTTTTGACCGGACGACGGGCGCTCACCAATGCCGAAGAGATCCTGCAAGGCATCATCGACCGGGGGCTAAAGGTAAACTGGAGCGGCTATGTACGCACCAGCTCCATCACCCCCAAACTGGCCGATTTGATGGTACGCTCCGGGGTCGCTGACCTGGAAGTGGGGCTGGCCTCCGGCTCCCAGCGTATGGTCAACGAGATGCAGTTGGGCTTTAAAGTAGAGAACCTCTATCGCGGTGCCGAGAACCTCAAGGAGGCCGGATACCAGCACAAACTGGTGCTCAACTACTCCCCTAACATGCCAGAGGAGACCGAAGAGTCGCTGCTGGAGACGGTCGATTCCTACCGCCGGTTTGTAAAGATCATGGGTGAGGAGCAGGTCTATCCGATGATCTTTTTCATCGGTGTGCAGCCCCACACCCCGCTGGAGACCCGGCTGATCGACAACGGCCATCTGCGGGCCGGGTACAACCCCATGTCGCTCAACCCACAATCCATTAAAAAACTGCTCTACAACCCGGCACCGTTGAACAAGCCGATCTCCGAAGCCTGCCTGACCGCCTGGAAAGACGGCTCGGAAGACAGCGGCAAACGGGTCTTGATTGCGCTGGAGCAGGTGCTCACCCGGCGGACGTAACCTCACGCCTCTGGCGGGGTAAATTCCAGCGCCTCAAACAGCGGCCCCAAGTGATCCTCATAATGCCGCCAGCGGGCGACTGAGCGGGTATAGATCGGCCGGGTGGCCTGATCGTAACTGGCGGTGGCGACCTTTCTGCAGCTCTTGTGGAACTGCAAGGTGCACTCATCCCAGGGCAGGTCGATAAACTCCAGCACCTTGCGGGTGGTGCCCTCCTGATCGGCCACCATGTCCTCGTACTGCACCGTCAGAATCGGCACTGATAATACCGAGGTCCAGTGGGCCATTAACCGCTGGTACTGACGGTAATACTGGCCCAGATGAGTCAGGTTGGAGGTATAGCCCGACCCGGCAAACGGCTGGATGTAACACGACAGACAGGTGTCCACCGGATGGCGTACGCAGTGGATCACCCGCGCGCCGGGAAACAGCCGGTCGATGACCCCCAGATGCATAAAGTTGTGGGGCATCTTGTCAGTGACCCGCATCGCACCCTTACCGAGCTTGCGCAGGGTCTTTAAATAGGCGCTAGCCAGCTTGCGCAGTTCATGCCGCCCCGCGGAGGTGAGACACTCTGGATAGGCCCCGCCCAAGGTCGCCGGAAGCGAGGCGACCAGTTGCGAAATCTCCCACAACTCCCCGGCTCCGAAGGCGTCCGGATGGCTGGCGATGACCTGCTCCATGAGGGTGGTGCCCGAGCGGGGCATCCCCAGGATAAACACCGGGTGGCGGTCGGCATGATCGGCCTGTGCCATCTGTCCAAGGGCATCCGGGTTAAACGTGGCGATCAAACGGTCCACCAGGTCGGCCAGCCCTTCCGGGTGGGAGCGACCGTCCGGGTTGAGTTCATTGCCCCGCCGGTAGTGAGAGAACGCCTGATCGTACTGCGCCTGCCGGTCATATAGATCCCCGGCCTGGTGGTGCAATGCCCGGAGCGCCGACGGCGACAGCTTATGGTCGCTGTCTATAGTCTGCTCGATCAGCTCACAGGCGTGCTGCTGTTTGTCGTAGCGGTGGCTGAGACTGGCGTAACTGCCCACCAGCTCCGGCGGCAGTGTACCGCGCTCTACAAATGGCATCAGCAGTTGCCACGCCTCATCAAATTGACGCTGACGAATACGCACGGTCACCTTGCCCGATATGGGCACCGGGTGGTCCGGCACCAGCTTCAGGGCGGTGTCGTAACAGGCATCTGCCGCATCAAACTCCCAACGAGAGACGT
>JALWRU010000019.1 GCA_026994095.1 Nitrospira sp.
GGGAGATCACCATCCCCATCGAAGAGGCGGTCCATTCCATCACCGGGGTGGATGTGGTCAACTCGCGCTCGCTGGAGGGCATCTCCAAAATCGAGATCAAGCTGGAGCCGGAGGTTTCGGCCAGCAAAGTGGCGCAGGATATTCGCTCTGAAGTCGAGCGGGTGGTCGATCTGCCGGAAGATGCGGACGACCCGGTGGTGATTGAGATTGAGAGCCAGTTTCCGGTCATCAGTGTCAATGTGCACGGCACCGCCAGTGAACATCTGGTTCGCCGTGTGGCCAAGCAGCTTGAAGACGGCATCGGCAACATCCGTGGTGTTGCGGCGGTGGTCACTACCGGCTATCGGGAGCGGGAGGTCGCCATTGAACTGGACCCGGCCCGCATGACCGCGCTGGGGGTGGGTGCCGAGCAGGTGGCGGAGGCCGTACGAGCGCGTAACATCGACCTGCCCGCCGGGGTGATTCGCGGCAAACAGACCGAGTTTCTGGTGCGCACCACCGGTGAGTATGACGACCCGTCGCGGCTGGCCGAGGTGGTGGTACGCAGAGGGCCGGGTGGTCGCCATATTCGCCTTGGCGATGTGGCTACCGTGCGGGTGGCATTTGAAGAAGAGATCGCGTTCAGCAAACTGGCCGGGGAGCGCGGTATCGGGCTGGAGGTCTCTAAAAAACGGCGCGGCGATACCATCGCCATTGTGGAGCAGATCACCACCCTGATCGACGAGGTACAGGCCCGTGCGCCGGACGGGATAAGGATTACTACCACCCGCGATGGCTCGATCTGGATCAAGTCGCGCCTGCGGACCCTTTATATCAATGGCGGTATCGGCTTTGTGCTGGTCTGCCTGACCCTGTTTGCCTTCCTCGACTGGCGCATGGCCATGTGGGCCGCGATCGGTGTGCCCACTTCGTTTTTGATGGCGTTTGTACTGATGTACCTGCTGGGGGCCAGCATCAACATGCTGTCCCTGTTTGCGCTGATTGTGGTGCTGGGGCTGATCGTTGATGACGCCATTATTGTGACCGAAAACGTCTACCGCTATCTGTTGAAGGGGTACTCTCCGCGGGTGGCGGCGGTGGTGGGGACCTCCGAGGTGTTGATGCCGGTGCTGGCGGCGACCGCAACCACGATGGCGGCCTTTTTACCGATGATGCTGATGACCGGCATCATGGGTAAATTCATGAAGATCATTCCCATCGTGGTGGTGCTCTGTCTGATTGCCACCATGATCGAATCCATGGTGATGTTGCCGTCCCATCTGGCGGAGTTTTCCAAAGGGATTGGTGCGGGCATGCGGCGTGAGGGTCGCCGGTTTGTGCGGGTACGAAAACGGTACACCCGTTTGATCGTGACCGCCTTGCGCTATCGCTACATTACCGTGTCACTACTGGTGCTGGTGGCCATCGGCTCGGCAGTGATGATGCGCTACCACCTGAAGTTCGTCATGTTCAATACCAAGGATCTGCCGGGCTTTTCGGTGATGGTCGAGACCCCGGTGGGTACCAGTCTGGCGCAGACCGAACGGGTGCTGGCGCAGGTGGAGGGAGTGGGCAAGCAGTTGCCCATCTCCGATGTCAACGCCATGGTCAGCCTGGTGGGCAGCCATTTTGATATCTCCACCGGGCGGGTCAGCGGCGGCAGCAATCTGGGCATGATCTACTTCGAACTGGCCAATTTTGATGACCCCAACCGGCGCAACGGATACGAGGTGCTAAACGACTTCCGCGAACGGCTCGACGGTATCACCGGCTATGAGTCCCTGCGGGTCATGGAGACTCAGGGCGGGCCGCCGGTAGGGCGGGCGGTAGAGGTCAAGGTGCGTGGTGAGCAGGTGGCCGAGTTGCGGGCGGTGGCGGACGAGGTGGAGAGCTACCTGCTCGGTATTGCCGGTGTGTATGACATCTCTCGCGATGACGTGCTGGGCAAGCAGGAGTTGACCGTACAGGTGGATGAGGACCGGGCCGCCCTGTACGGCCTGTCGGCAGCCACCATCGCGCGGGCGGTGCGCATCGTGTTTGAGGGCGAGAAGGTCTCTGAGATCCGCAAAGGCAATGACACGCTGGATGTGAACGTGCGCTACGCCGAGGCGTTTTCTGATCAGCCCCAGCGGTTGCAGCAGATTCAGGTACTGTCGCCGGTCTCCGGCTGGGTGCCGCTTACCAGCGTGGCCCGGCTGGTCGTCTCGCAAGGGGCGGCGGCGGTGGTGCGCAAGGACCGGGAGCGTACCGTGCTGGTATCGGCGGCGGTCAATAAAGAGATCATTACCTCCACCGAGGCCAACGATCAGGTGAAGGCTAAATTTGCCGACATCAGCCGTCGTTATCCGGGAGTCGAGTTGGTCTACGGCGGTGAAAACGAACGGCAGATGGAGTCGTTGGCGTCATTGGCAAGAGCAACCGCGCTGGCGGCCCTGTTGATTTATCTGATCCTCGGCAGCCTGTTCCGCTCGATCATTCAGCCGTTGATTATCATGTCGACGGTGCCGTTCGCCTTTATCGGTGTGGTGGTGGGCCATATGGTGATGATGCAGCCGCTGGGCCTGTTGTCACTGATCGGGCTGGCCGGGCTGGTGGGGGTGGTGGTCAATGATTCGCTGGTGCTGGTGTCGTTCGTCAACAACGCCCGCAAGCAGGGGTCGGCCAGATGGATGAGTGTGGTGCGCTCGTCCCGGCATCGCCTGAGGCCAATTTTGTTGACCTCGATCACTACCATTTTAGGGCTGCTGTCGCTGTCGTTCCAGACCAAGGGGCAAGCGGCCTATCTGGCACCCATGGCCATCTCCATTGTGTGGGGGCTGCTGTTTGCCACTGTGCTGACGCTGGTGATGGTGCCGTGTGTGCTATCGATTGTGGACGATGTGGCCAAAAAACTGGGCCTGCAAGTCGGCCCCAAATGGGAGCCGGTCAGCCTGGAAGATGAACTGGCTGAGACCCTGCTGGAGCCGCACCATTCCCCCTGACAACCACTGATGGTTTGCGGCAGACGGGTGCGAAATCCGGGCGGTTTGAAGCGGCCCGAATGACGGCCACGCCCACGAAAAACCGAGTGCCTGGGCCGACCGGGACTGTGCCGCTATCGGTCGGTGATGGCAAAGCGGTTGACCTGTCTTCTTAACCTCAATAGAATCCTACTTTATTAGGTAGGTACGGGCATCTTGGTCCGCCGTGACGCTGTGGGCGGGTTGTCAGGGTGGGCGGCGGGGAGCGGTCAGGCGATTGGCCACTTTCGGCACGGACCGGTGTGTTGTCTGGTCCGCAGGAAGCACCATTGTTTTTTTATCTGACAGCATTTTTGCGTTTTCCAACAGGGAAAGGAACCGGTCTGTGAATCTCTACGAGCACGAAGCAGTCGGCAATATCTACACCAGGTACAAGATCCCCCACGCCAAATATGTGGTGGCGACGGAGCCCAATGAGGAGGTCGCCCAGTTTGTGCGTGACCACGGCGGTGCGGTGGTTAAGGCCATGGTGCTGGTGGGCAAACGTGGCAAGGCTGGAGCGGTCAAGCTGGTGAACACCGAGGCGGAAGCCGCACAGGCGGTCACCGACATCATGGCCATGCAGGTGTGGGGTGAAACCCCGGTGGCGGTGATGGTCTGCGAGAAAGCCGACATTGAGGCCGAACTGTACTGCTCGATCACTTACTCCACCGAGACCCGCAGTCCGGTGATTACCCTGTCCATGCAGGGGGGGATGGATGTGGAGGAGATCCCTGAGGATCGAATCACCAACTTCCCGGTAGCGGCAGGGCCAGCGGTGGAGCCGTACCAGATTCGTGACATGCTGGTGGCCATCGGCTTTACCGAAAAATACGGCAGCATCCTGCGGCAGGCGTCGTTGGTGATTGCGCAGGTGTACGCGGCCTTCTGGGGCTCTGAATCGCGCATGATCGAGATCAACCCGCTGGCCATTGTGCGGGTGCAAAAGAAAGACCGCAAAAGTGGCGAGATGGTCACCGCGTTGACCCTGCGCGCGCTGGATGCGGTGATTTCACTGGACGATGACGCCAGTGTGGCCCCGCAAAAAAAGTACGGCGAACGCAGTGCCTACACCCGTGAGCAGACCAGGCGCGAGATCGATGCCCTGCTCATCGACCGGGACGACCACCGGGGTAAAGCCGGTTCCTATGTGGAGCCAGAGGATCTGGGTGGCGACATCGGCATGATGACCTTCGGTGGCGGTGGTTCGGCGGTGACCATTGAAACCTGCTACGACGTGGGTCTGCGACCGGCCAACTTTACCGATATTGGCGGCAACCCTCCGGCAGAGAAGATGTATGCCATTTCGCGCATCATTCTGTCCAAGCCGGGTTTGAAGGGCATTCTGGTGTGTGGTGGTACCGCCTCCAACACCCGCATCGACGTGACGCTGGGTGAAGGGCTGGTCAATGCCATCGACGATATGGCCAAGGAGGGGTCGCTGGATACTTCACTCATCTGGGTGGTGCGCCGGGGCGGACCGGAGGTAGAGAAGGGCCTCAGACTGTTGCACGAATGTTTTGTTCGCAACAACATCGCTGCGGTGATCTACGACTCTGAGCTGCCCATCACCGAGGCCCCGCTGATCCTGCGGGACCTGCTGGTGAAACATCGTGATTATCAGGTAGCAGGCCAGCAGGCCCAAGCCTAACTGCTTTTTTGACTGGAACGAGAGGAGAACTCCCGTGTACGGACCGTCCATTCTCAATGAAAACACCCGCATCGTGGTGATCGGTGCCACTGGCCGTGAGGCGTCCCAGGTGGTGCGCGAATCAGAGGCCCTGTTTCCCGGCCTGATTCTGGCCGGGGTAACGCCGGGCAAGGGTGGTGTCACCATCGAGCCTGAGGTGCCCATTTTCAACACCATTAAAGAGGCACAGGCGGCGCATTCGGCCCTCAATCTGGCGCTGATCTATGTGCCGCCCGCATCGGTTAAAGATGCGGTGCTGGAGGCCATTGATGCCGGTTTGAAGACCGTGTTTGTCATCACCGAACACACCCCCATTCGCGACGCCGCCAGCATCTACCGGGCCGCCAGCGAGGCGGGCGTGAAGGTGGTAGGTGGCACCAGCCTGGGCTGCTTTGTGCCGGGGGTGGGCCGTATCGGCGCCATCGGCGGCAAGGACCCGTCAGGGGCGCTGGGCGAGGGCAACGTGGTGGTGATCTCTAAAAGTGGTGGCCTGACGGTGACCACCGCCGAGATGCTCAAGCGTCGGGGCCACGGGGTCTACTTTGCCATGGGCATGGGCGGCGATGTAATCGCAGGCACTACTTACGGCGACATGATGGAAGAGCTGGAGGCCGACCCGAACTGCTCGGCACTGGTGATGCTGGGCGAGGTGGGTGGCACCTACGAAGAGCAGGCCGCCGAGATGGTCGCCGCAGGCAAATTTACCAAGCCGCTGGCTGCCTTTGTGGGTGGTGAATTTCAGGAAGATCAGGAAGGGGTGGCCTTTGGTCACGCCGGAGCGGTGGTGGAGCGCGGCAAGGGCAAGGCGTCTGACAAAAAACGGCTGCTGGCCGCTGCTGGCAGCAATGTACGGGTGGCGCGCTACTACCACAATCTGGTGGACTGCATTGAAGAGTTGGGTGTCAAACCCAATCTGGCCGATTCGGTGGCCAGCCAAGTGCCGCCCAAGTACAGCACCATTTAGGCGGGACGCCCCGCCGGTACTGTTGCGGTCGGTTTAAGGCCGCTCGTTACGGTGCCCGGAACCTCATTTTTTACCTCAAGGCGGGAGACCGCCAGCTTCTCGAACGGGAGAACAGCACATGTCGGATATCATCTATACGGTTGTTGACGAAGCGCCGCAACTGGCCAGCGGTTCACTACTGCCGATCATCAAGGCCTTCACCGAGCCTGCCGGGGTTCTGGTGGGGACCAAAGACATTTCGCTGGCCGGGCGGATTCTGGCCCATTTCCCGGAGCGGCTCTCCGCAGAGCAGCGTCAGAGCGACGATCTGGCTGAACTGGGCGAGTTGGTCAAAACGCCGGATGCCAACGTTATCAAGCTGCCGAATGTGAGTGCCTCGATCCCCCAGTTGAAGGCTGCCATCGCCGAGTTGCAGGGTCAGGGGTTCAACGTGCCCGACTACCCGGAGTCGCCCCAGACCGACGGCGAGCGTGAGATTGCCGCCCGTTATGAGAAGGTCAAGGGCAGTGCCGTCAACCCGGTATTACGTGAGGGCAACTCAGACCGGCGCGCACCTTTGGCGGTGAAGGCGTTTGCCCGCAAGCACCCACACTCCATGGGCGAGTGGTCGAAGGAGTCCAAAACCCACGTCTCTACCATGAGCAGCGGCGATTTTTTTGCCAACGAGACCTCGGTCACCCTGACCGATGCCAACGTGGGTAAGGCCCAGGTGGTGTTTGTGGGAACCGATGGTAAATCGACCGTATTGAAAGACGGCACCGCGCTGGAGAGCGGCGAGGTGGTGGATGCCACCGTCATGGAAAAAGCCGCCCTGCGCAGCTTCCTTGAGGCGCAGGTGGCCGATGCCAAGGCTCAGGGGGTGCTGTTTTCGCTGCATATGAAAGCCACCATGATGAAGGTCTCCGACCCGATCATCTTCGGCCATGCGGTGTCGGTCTACTTCGACGAAGTATTCACCAAACACGCACAGACGCTGGCCGATTTGGGGGTCTCTCCGGACAATGGTGTGGGTGATCTGCTCAACAAGATTGAGGCACTTCCGGCGGATCAGAAGGCCGCTATCGAGGCTGATCTTCAGGCCTGCATGGAGCGCCAGCCGGATATGTACATGGTCGATTCCGACCGGGGCATCACCAACCTGCACGTGCCCAGCGATGTCATTATCGACGCCTCCATGCCTGCGCTGATTCGCGGTGGTGGCAAGGGCTGGGGGCCGGACGGGGCAGAGCGTGACACCAAGTGTGTCATTCCCGATAGCTCCTACGCGGCGGTCTACGACGAGACCATCAAGTACTGTATTGCCAACGGTGCCTTTAACCCGGCCACCATGGGCAGCGTGCCCAACGTGGGGCTGATGGCCAAGAAGGCCGAAGAGTACGGCTCCCACGGACATACCTTCCAGGCACCGGGTGATGGGGTCATCAAGGTGATCGATGCGGCGGGTAACACGCTGCACGAACACCGTGTCTCCACCGGCGATATCTGGCGCATGTGTCAGGCCAAGGACGCACCCATTCAGGATTGGGTCAAGCTGGCGGTCAAGCGGGCTCGCGCCACCGGTGCTCCGGCGGTATTCTGGCTGGACGAGGAGCGTGCCCACGACGCCCAGTTGATTACCAAGGTCAACCGCTATCTCAAGGACCACGATACCGACGGGCTGGAGATCAGGATTATGCCCCCCCGCGAGGCAGCCCGGTTCTCGCTGGAGCGGATGGGGCGTGGTGAAGACACCATCTCGGTGACCGGTAACGTGCTGCGTGACTACCTGACCGATCTGTTCCCCATTCTGGAGGTAGGGACCAGCGCCAAGATGCTGTCCATTGTGCCGCTGATGAACGGGGGTGGTCTGTTTGAGACCGGTGCCGGTGGCTCGGCCCCCAAACATGTGCAGCAGTTTGTCAAAGAGGGCCACCTGCGGTGGGATTCTTTGGGTGAATTTGCCGCGCTGGCGGCCTCGCTGGAGCATCTGGCAGAGACCAAAAACAATCCCAAGGCGCGGGTATTGGGCAAGGCGTTGGATGATGCTACTGCCAAGCTGCTCGACAGCAACCAGTCGCCCCAGCGGCGGGTAGGGCAGTTGGATAACCGGGGCAGCCACTTCCATCTGGCGCGTTACTGGGCCGAGGCCTTGGCCGCCCAGAACGACGATGCCGCTTTGAAGGCCCACTTTGCCACCATGTCAGAGCAACTGGAGCGCGACCGGGAGCAGATTCTGGCCGAACTGGATGCGGCTCAGGGCGAGGCGGTGGACATCGGTGGGTACTACCACCCGAACCCCACCAAGGTGGAGGCTGCCATGCGCCCGAGCCAGACCTTGAATCAGGTGTTCCTGAAGGCTCGTCAGGTCTGAACAGGCTGAAAAAATATAAGGGGGCAGACCACTGTTTATGGTGGTCTGCCCCTGTTTTGAGAATTGTTGAAGCGGGAGACTGAAGGTGTCCGACCTACTCTGGAAAACATCGGTTGCGGGACAAGTAGACGGTAAGACGGTCATCCGTGGTTACCCGTTGCAGGATTTGATGGGCAATGTGAACTTTGCAGACACCATCTATCTGGTGCTGAAGGGTGAGTTGCCGGACGAGGCGTCGTCAAAAATGATGAACGCCATGTTGACCGCCTGTGTCGATCACGGCATTGCGCCGCCGTCGGTGGTGGCAGCGCGCACTGTGTTCTCTGGTGGCAACTCGCTCAACAGCGCGGTGGCTGCCGGTGCCCTCACCCTGGGGGATTATCACGGCGGTGCCATTGAGCAGTGTATGAAGCTGTTTAATGAACTGCTGTCCGGGGAGGATGCCTCTGACGTGACTGCGCTGGCCAAGTCCAAGGTAGCCGAAATGCGGGCCGCCAAGCGGCGCTTTCCCGGGTTTGGTCACAAGCTCTACAAGCGCGATCCACGCACGGTACGGATGCTGGAGTTGGCCGGGGAGTATGGCTTTGGCGGCAACTACATCAATTTTGCCGTGGCCGTACAGGATGCCCTGGAGGAGACCATGGGCCGCAACATGCCACTCAACGTAGATGGTGCGATTGCCGCGATCCTGTGTGACATGGGCTTTGACTGGAAAGTCGGCAAGGGCATGTTTATCATTGCCCGCATCCCCGGTGTGGTGGCTCACATCGTTGAGGAGTGGTCCCGCGAGAAGCCGTTTCGTCGCTTGCCGGAAGGGGCCTACGCCTACGACGGTGAGGGGCTTCGCGACGTGCCCGGTGCCTGATTATTTCGCCCTTGCGAACCCTCTTTTAATTGAATGATAGGTAACCCCATGCTGATTGATATCAATTCGGTCGAATCCCTCTACGCAGGGCTGGATGCACACCACAGCACCGCCCGCGCCCGTTTGGGACGGCCACTGACCGCCACTGAAAAAATCCTGTTCTCCCACATGGACGACGCGGCCACCTGCCCGGCAGAGCGCGGCGCTGATGACGTGTGGCTGCGACCGGACCGGGTGGCCATGCAGGATGCCACCGCACAGATGGCCATTTTGCAGTTTATGACCTCTGGTATGGCCAAGGCCGCGGTGCCCAGCACGGTCCATTGCGACCATCTGATTCAGGCCTACGAAGGGGCCGCCACCGACCTGAACATGGCCACCGATACCAATTCGGAGGTCTACGACTTTTTGCGGTCCGCTTCCCAGCGCTACGGCATGGGCTTCTGGAAGCCCGGTTCCGGCATCATCCATCAGGTGGTGCTGGAGAACTACGCCGTACCCGGCATGATGATGATCGGTACCGACTCCCACACCCCCAACGCGGGTGGCATGGGCATGATCGCCATCGGCGTGGGTGGCGCTGACGCGGTAGACGTGATGACCGCACAGCCGTTTTTGACCCGCATGCCCAAGCTGGTGGGCATTCGCCTGACCGGTGAACTGTCTGGCTGGGCCAGCCCCAAGGACGTGATCCTGCG
>JALWRU010000020.1 GCA_026994095.1 Nitrospira sp.
TCGAACTGGATACCGAAACCACCACCGCCCCGACAGTTGAGTTGGGCGCGGACGTGCTGGGGGTATTCCACCTGACCGCCGAAGAGCACGGCTATCTTGAAAAACTGATCCGCTGGGAAGAGACTGTCGATCCGGTAGAAGATCTGGTCGGCATCCTGCTGGATGTGCTGTCGATCGAAGATGACGACGACGAATTCGACGAGATGATCGAAGCCTATGCCGGGCTGCTGCGTGATTTCCTGTCGCAGGGTAGTTTCGAGACGACCATCCGTCAGGTACGGGCCCTGCGAGAGATGAACACCAGCCGCGAGAATATGAGCGACCGCATGAAAGCGGCGGTATTGCAGGTCTGGAAAAACCTGGGAACCGGCGAAAATCTGGAGGCCCTGAACAGCGGCATTCATGCGGTGTTTGGCGAGCAAGACGACACCGACATGGGGCGACTCGATCAGGTGCGAGAACAGGACCTGACCCTACTGAAGACCTATGTGGGTCTGTTGCATGCGGTCGATCCGATAGCCCTGTTGGGGGTCGCTGCCAACACCCGCATCATCGCGGTGCGTGACTGTCTGTGTGATCAGGTGGCTCAGGTAAGCGACAGCCGTCGCAGCGAACTCTTTACCGCCCTGCACAATTCGGATGCAGGTCTGGTGCAGTGTGCCTTACGGGTCGTCCACCAGATCGGCCAGTCCAGCGACCTGCCGGAGTTGTCTGCCCTTGCCAACCACGCCGATGCACGGGTACGGCGGGGTGCGCTGGAGGCCATTATCCATATTACCAACGGTGCCCATGAGGCGGTATTGCCGTACCTGTCTGACCAGGAGGCTCCACTGCGCCGACGGGCACTTGGGGCAGTGACATCAGCTAATTATCGCGGTGCCTTGCCACCTCTACAAGCGCTGATTGCGAGCGACGACTTTAGCGAGTGGGAACTCAACGAACGACGCGCAGTATTTGCTGCGGCAGGACAACTGGGCGGCGACGATATGATGTCGTTCTTTGACAGCCATCTGAAACGCCGACGGATACTGTTTGGTGGCAAAAAGAATGAAGACATGAGCCTGTGTGCGGTAGCAGGGCTACGGGCAGTCGGCACCGAGGCTGCCCGCAAGTCGTTGGCGGCGGCGGAGCGGCATCGTAACCAACGGATTCGGGCGGCTGCTACGGCTGCCCTGCGTGAGTTGGAATCACCAACATGAGCGACGAGAAGGATCTCGACGAAGAAATCTCCCGACAGGGGTGGGAACTGACGCGGCAACTATTTGTGCTGCTTCGTATTGCCCGCACCCACGGCCCCAACAACGAGGCGTGGGAACCGGGTCTGGAGACCATCCGCGGGGTAGTGAACGAGGTCGGTCCGCTATCGTTACGGATCGTCGATAACGTGCTCTATCTGGGACAGGACCGGATCAAGGGTGGGCGCGAAAACTTCTCTGCGCAGATGGGCATTACCGAGAGTTTTGCCAGTTTTCATGTGGGCTCGCTGGAGCTGGAACCGGGTTATAAAGACGAGTCGCTCAAATCCCTGTTGATGGCCTGGGGTGGTACCGACGCCCCGGCGGAGGCGGAAGAGGGCCTCGCTATCCTGCAAGACCTGCTGGAGGACGAAGATAACATTCGGGTATCCCCTGCCCTGACCCACAACATCGCCGTCAAACCCAACGCCAGAACCACCGCCAAAGCGATCTATGCCAACACCCTGAACGCGGTGGACGAGGTGATGGAGAGCATCAAGATCAGCCAGTCCTTGCCGCTCAAGCGTACCAAGCGGGTGATGCAACGGCTGGTGGATCAGTTGCTGGATGAGCCGTCCAATGTGATGGGGCTGACCACGCTGCGCTGTTATGACGAGTACACCTATCACCACTCGGTGAACGTATGTGTGCTGTCCCTGTCGGTGGGCCGCAAGATGGGGCTGGCGCGGCCCATGCTGGCACAGTTGGGGATTGCCAGCCTGTTTCACGACATTGGCAAGTCGCGCATTCCCATTGAGATCTTGAACAAACCGACCGAGTTTTCGGACGAGGAGTGGCAGGTGATTCGCCGCCACCCGGTCTATGGAGTCAAAACGCTGGTGAAACTCAAAGGGGCCGATGAGTTGGCCTCGCGGGTGGTGACCGGCAGCTTTGAACACCACATGAACTACGACCATTCCGGTTACCCCCGGCTGCCAAAGCCACGCTCCATGTCGTTGTTCGGACGCATTATCGGGTTGTCAGACTGTTACGACGCGATGACCTCGGCGCGGGTCTATAACCGTACCGCCATCACCCCGGAGCGGGCGCTCAAGTTCATGTTGAACAAGAGCGGCAGCGCCTTTGACCCGGTATTGATCAAGGTATTTGTAAACACCGTCGGTATCTTCCCCGTTGGCAC
>JALWRU010000021.1 GCA_026994095.1 Nitrospira sp.
GGGGCAAAGCGATGGGGGTGGGTGTAATTGCGGCCCTGCTACTTTTGTCCGGTGTGGTACTGGCCAGTGTGCGCAGCTTTCACCCGACACCCGCACCGGTAAACACCGTATCGGCCACCCAAGCAACGGCCTATGTGGAGCAGGCCCGTACACAGGCGGGGCAGGTCGACCTGCCCACCAACTTGAGGGTCTGGCGAGCGCACTTGATGTTCGGGCAGGTAATGCGCTTTTCCGCCCATGAGATCACCAACCACTGGAGCCCCCTGTTTGCCCCACGGCCTTACCCCCACACCGATTTTTACATCGCCCCGCCGATTATTGGTGACCCGGTGGTCTTTCCCGGTGAGTTGCCACAATGGGCATTATCCGGTGCCGATATGGTGATCGTGGGCAGCTTTACCGCACGGCCACACGGCCCCTCAATTGAGGCCTTTGCCCTGGCACCCGCCGATATGGATGATGGGCCGCTGTTGCTACCAGCATCGCCGCTTCTGGCGCAGCATGCGGCCTATGTGAGGGACGTACAGCAGGGCCTTTTAGCGGCCAGATCACCGGCTATCGACGCCAGTCCGCCTGCGCAATCTGCTCTGCAAACCCGGCCTCAAGCAGCACCCGCAACTGGTCCGGAGAAACCGTCCGGGTAGGCAGATTAAATTCGGCGATCCAGTTCATGGCATTTTGCGCCAGCGCCGGGTCCTCATGCTGCACCCCGTAGGTGTAGCGCCCCAGAAAAGCAGTCCCGTAACCGGGCCGACCAAAATAGGCCACTCCGCCGTACATCAGGCGACCATAGTTGTCCCAGCCAGAATCGGCGCGGCGACCAGATACCAGCGCCGCCTCAAAGACGAAGTCAGTAGCCCGGTCCGGGTTGGGATAGTGGGACTCAGGCAGGTAGGCAATCGGGGCATCCTGATATACATCCAGCCCTGCCCGTTGCCACCAATCGTCCTCCAGCTGAGCGCGGTCATCGGTAATGGTATGAATCTGTTGGGCCAGCTCCATGGCTCCCATCCAGCGCACAAAAAAAGCGTTGTTGATGTCGAACATCACAAACTGCCCGGCCCCCGGCAGATAGACCTCCGGCACATTGTGGGTGGTACGCCCGATGCTGCCATCGTCCTGCCGATAGGTACCCGGAAATGTCACGATGCGGCTGGGCAGGGCAAACCGGTCAAACACGATCTGCCGAAACAGTTCCCCGGTAGGGCCACACAGCAGCAGCGCTGGTGACTGGCTGGTAAACCACTCACTGATAAACCCCACCGTACCCTGTTGGCTCCAGCGGGGGTCGCCGCCGTTGCACCAGAGGGTATTGGCCACGGTAAAATCAAAGATTTTGACCACCCCCTCATCGATGGGCTGGCGGCGATCCAGTACCAGCACCTTGAGGAAGTCGGTGCCGTTGATCTTTAAGTAGTATTCACCGGGCTGCTCAAACAGCAGGGTTGAGCCGTGGAACGACGACAGCAGGTTATTGGGCGGGTTGCCCACCAGTGGCAGGGTCGGATTTACCTGCGGTCGTGCACCTCCAAAAAGGGGCGCAAAAAAGGTTACTGACTGAACCGGCTCGGCGGTGCGGATCTTCCCCCCTGCATAGAGGATCGGATATCTGGTCGGTCCGTAATCAAACGGTTGCTGCGCCAGAGACGAGGCCTTGAGCCGCTGGAACCCACTGGAGAAGTTGAATAGCCAGACCTCGCAGGCCACCCCGACGGTTACTGTGGCGACCATGAGCAGCAGACACCAGCGCAGCATGGCAGACGATCGAATCAGCATTGAACGGACCTGCCTATTTGAAGTAAATCGACCATGCTACGGTGACCTGTGACGGGCCTGCCCCCTAAAACCGGAAGTAGATAAACGGGGTGGGGGTGCCTGAATTAAACACCAATACCACAAAAAAGATCCCGGCGTAGACTGCCCCTTTGAGCACCACCGGCTGACGTAACCACCAGACCTTGGGGTCGATATACTCATTGAATAGCTGCGATAACCACGCCAGCATAATCAAACTCACTGCTGCCACCATGCCCACGGTCAGCGGCGGCCCGTCGGTAAAGGTGGTTAGCTTTTCCAGCAGCGCCAACAACAGATCGTTGTTCTCGGCCCGGAACGGGATCCACAGCAGCACGGTCACCTGAAACAGTATCAGCCCACCAATGACCCGACGGCGCAACGAGAGTGCCTGATCCGCCTTGGCTCCACGGGCGACACCAAACACCCGTTCCAGCGACAGCAGCGCCCCGTGCAGGAACCCCCAGATGACAAAATGCCATGCGGCACCGTGCCACAGGCCACCCAGCAGCATGGTAATCATCAGGTTGCGATAGATTCGCCACCGGGTTTTGACCCGGTTGCCTCCCAAAGAGAAGTAGAGATAGTCCCGTAACCAGCGCGACAACGACATGTGCCACCGTCGCCAGAAGTCGGTAATGCTGACCGCCACATAGGGCTGGCGAAAGTTCTCCGGCAGGCGATAGCCCATCAGCCGGGCGCAACCGATGGCGATATCGGTATAGCCGCTAAAGTCAAAATAGATTTGCAGTGCAAAGGCGTAGATGCCGATCCACGCACCTACGGTGCCCACCGAGGCCGGGTCGGAAAACGCCTGATCCGCATAGATCGCCAAAAAATCCGCCAGTACGATCTTCTTGAACAGCCCCACAAAGATACGATAGAGCGCCTCTTCCAACTCGCTGGCGCTGAGCTTTGGTGGCTGATGGGTCTGGTGCAAAAACTCGCTGGCCCGCACAATCGGCCCGGCGATCAACTGGGGGAAGTAGGCCACAAAAAAGGCGAAACGGTACCAGGATTTTTCAGGCTTCAGGTGCCCCCGGTAGACATCGATGGTGTAGCTCAGGGACTGGAAGGTGTAAAACGAGATCCCCACCGGCAAGGCAATGTTCAGATCCACCCAGGACAGCTCAATGCCCAGATTGCCCGCCACCTCCGCCACACTTCCGGCGAAAAAGTTGAAGTATTTGAAGTAGGCCAGAATGCCCAGATTGGTGCCCAGAGACAGCCACAGCCAGCGCTTTTTTTGCGCCTGACTGGTGGCCCGGTCGATGGCCAGCGCCGCCACATAGTCGATCTGGGTGGAGGCGAAGATCAGCAGGATCAACCAGTGGTTGTTGCTGGTATAAAAATAGTAGCTGGCCAGCAGCATCACCCAGATGCGCAGCTTCGGCAGCCCCACCAGCGCCCAGGACAGGCCCAGTACCAGCAGGAAGAACCCCAGGTATTGCCAGGAGTTAAATAACACCGCTAACGCCCCGCCCCGGCATCGTCTGTGCGGGTCAGGACCGGGCGCAGGGCGTCTGCCAGACGGGGGGCATACTTGATGATACCGACGCTGTTCAAGTGGTTGTAGTCAAAGTAGTCCGCATCGGTAAGGCCGTCCAGATCAGCCCGCACATAGGTGAATCCGCGCTGTTGCACCATCGGCTCTACGTACTCGCGCATCCAGTTGCGCCACCGCTGTCGCAGGTGGGGGTGGCCGTAGGTGTAAGGCGCCTCTTCAATCTCGTTGATAATCAGATCAACCCCGGCCTGCTGAAAGGCGTCCAGGGTGGCCTCAAAGGTGGCCACATACTCGGCGGCCATTTCGGTGGGCAGGGCGATACCGTCGGCCCAGCCCGTATCCAGCGGCGCAAACCGCCCATAACGTCGCTGCCAGTCATCCTGCTGAATTTTCCGGTAGTAGTCCGGATCCAGTTCAATACGGATATGACCACCCCGGTTGGCCGACAGGGCCACCGAGGTCAAGCGACCACCGTCGTCGAATACCTGCACCCGCGATACCACTGATTGGGTGCGGTAGTAGTCGGTCAGGGCCTGCTTTTGTGATGCCAGCGGCCCGGTTAGCAGGGTGGCGGGCGGTAGCCCAGGAACCGGGCTGGAAGGGCGCGGGTTCACCGCAGGCACTGCTTGCGGGGCGTTGCTTACCCCGGACCCGGAAGCCGGAGCCGTTGTAACCGTCGGAGTGGCCGCTCTGGAGGTCCCGGACAGCTTGCGCTGCAGCGCCTGCTCAATCGATACCACGGTACGGTTTTTCTCACTAATAACGCGGCGGTCGAGCATACCAATGAACATGCTCAACGGGTGGGCATTGATCAGGTTTGGAGCCAGCACCCGCCAGTCGTACCCCCACCTCAGATAACGCGCGACATTTTTCACACCGACCGGATACACATCGTGAATCGGCCCACCCACCGGGAACAAATTCTGGTGACCAATGGACCACACCACAGTGGTGCCCGGTGCCAGTATGGGGATCAGGTCCTGTACCAGCGGGTACTGGGTGGGAAACCAGTTGGCAAACGACGACAGGTTAAGGGAGCGACTGCCCAGCAGCGGGTCGATCAGCATGGGGTGGATACCGCAAAAGGTGCGGCTATCACCGATAAATACCAGATCAAATTCACTGGCATGCTGCTGGTAGTAAGCCAGCTTTTGGGGCAATCGCCCAGCCACATCCGGGGTGGCGCGGGTGACCAGTGACGCCAAACCGAACAGCAGCAAAAATACCGCCGAAAAGGGGGTCAGGTACAACAGTAACAGCCGCCCTACCGAACGCCCACCCCCACCGTCTGCAGGTGGCTCTGTATGGCTGGAAGTCTGCTTCATCCGTTACATTTCAGGGCCGGAGGAAGAGGGTTGAGGATGCTGCGCTACCAGCGGCTTGATCACCTGCCAGATCTGCTCTGCATACAGGGTGTTGATCTCCCCGTTGGGGTGCGGATCGTTGGGCAGTGCCCACAGTTCCTTACCCTTGGCATCACCGAAACGGTCCATAAATGGCTGCCACAGGTTGACCGCATGCAGCCCGGCGTCGTTAAACACACGGGTCAATTTTTGATACTTGGCAATCTGCTTGGGATTGTCCGGACCGACCGGGCTGACCAGAATAAATGCGTAACCGGGAATCCCGTGCCGGTCGAGGGTGGCCGCGAGTTCCTTGACGGTCTCCAGCCATACGGGCCAGTAGCGCTTGTTTGGGTCGTACAGGTCGGCCTCCCACTGGCTATAGCTATAACGCTGGCCCCAGACGCCCGCCAGACGATTGATCTGGTAATCCAGATAGCGGAACAGATCCAGGTCCAGCAACGGGATGCGCTGAAATACTGCCCAGTCATCCTGCTGGCCATTGTGCTCGTAGGTCGGCGGGCCAGGATCGTTGCTGACCGCGCCAATAATCACGACATCCGGGCGGTACTGCAAACCGTCCCGCGTTAGGGCGTCCAGATGGTCCCCTGTCTGCCAGCCGTTGTGGGCCAGGGAGATCACCTCCACATCAGGACCGGCCAACTGCTGCAATTTGCGAGTATACAGATCGTCGTCGCCAAGGCCAGAACCGTAGGTAAACGAATCACCCAGTACCAACACCCGAAACACCCCTTCTCTGGCGTCTGTTTGGTGGGTCACATCCCGGTATCCCAGCCCGTTGAGCGTTGGGGCCAATGCCGCTGGCAGAGAGCCATATACCCCTAACACGTGCTGCTTGGAGTAGTCGGAGCGCAAAAAAAGCTCCACCGGCAACACCGCCACCGCCACGCTGACCAGTACCAGCACCAGCGAAGGCAGCGCTCGTTTCATGTGCGGGCCAAACCCCATGAACACCAGCAATACCAACAGCGTGACCAGCAGCAGCAAGGGGGGGAGTTTAAGCGCGTAGACCACCGAATAAACCCGCTGATTGCTGGCCGGGTTGCTATTGTCAGAGGCCGACAGCAGCAGCACGGTATCCCAGTGCAAATAGCGGCCCTGACCACGGGTCACAATGGCCGACTCCAGCGAGTGAGATGGGCCTAAGGGCTGTCCGTCTTCAAACAGTTGCAAACCGGAGCGTTCTGCACCGACGCGGTCGCCGCGAGAAAGCCAGCTTAACGGCGGGTCCATTTTGTGTTTGTAGGCCAAACCGTTAACGGGGATAAATCGAGCCGGGTCGAGGACCAACTGATGCTGCCATAGTCCGGCCAGCATGGCCACCTGCACCACCACCGCAATCAGCAGGAGTGCAATAAACATCCGGCGGATGCGCTCGTTGATTCGATCCAATACCAGCATTTTCTCCAGCCGTACCAGTTACTTCAGGGGGGCTCCAGCGGTGGGCCGATGGGCATCCAGACAAACCACCACAGCACCTTTTTGCAAAGGACTACGGGGAAACTATCGGGCCAAATCCAGGACCGCCTCGCACCCGCCCACACGACTGGGCACGCGAATCGACCATACACACAAGCAATACAACTGGTCGGTATCATACCCACTGACTTTCAGGCTGCCAAGCATCAGGTCACCTGATCGCCTCACCGCCTCAGCCCTGTGCTGCTGGTGGCGGACCGCCGGTGACCACCTCACACAGCCGCTCGGCCAGTCGCTCTCCGGCAATACGGTGGCCCTGTTCGTTCCAGTGACCACCACACGGCTCGGCGTTATCAAAACCGTGCACACACTGGCCGTTCAACTCTGCCCACTGTCGCAGGGTCGGTACCAGCATCTCAAAGGGGATGCCCTCTGCTTGCGCTACGGATTGTAAATGACGGTCCGGGGCCAGCAGATCCGGCACGCCCAATTGTTCTGCCGACAGGCGGCGAGCCGCCGGGTCTGGATGAACCTGCGCACCGGAGCTTAAGCTGGCCAAAAAGAACCGGGCCTGATGGCTGCGCGCCAGCCGGTTGATCTCAGCGACCAGGGCGTCAGTCACCTGCCAGGCCTCGGCCCAGATGGGGGTGGGCGGTACCGGCAGGTAGACCTGACTGTCCAGCCCCGCTTCCAGCACCGTGGCTGCCGCAGTTGCCTCAGGGGTGGTCGCCTCCTGAATTACCGGGGCCGAAACCAGATCGTTGCGGTGGGCCAGATACGACTTCACATCGTTGCCCACCTGATGCACCATGCGCACCAGATGAAAATACTGCTCAGCCAGTAACCAGGCCTGTTTCCAAGCGGCAACCTGGCGCTGATAGACCCCGTTGACCAAGCTGTATTCATCCATCCCCAGCACCGCACGAAAACCGTCGTCCAGTACCAGTTGCCCGCCTTCCAGAGTGAAATAGGGCCGCTCGGTGGAGCCCTCCAGCGCCTTGTGGTTGTTGCGCACATCGTTGCCGGTGACAAACGCCAATAACACCAGATCCGGCTCGTAGGCCAACGCCCGGTGTTGCAGCGTCAATAGCTCCTGCGCGGTGCCGTAACCAGCCACGCCGAAATTGATCACTTCAACTTCACGATTCGCCAACGAGGCACAAGCCATCTGGTTAAGCCGGGTTTGCATGAGGTGCCAGAAGGTGGCCTCCACCGGCACCTGCAACGCCTCGGCGTAGGAGTCGCCCAGCACCGCAATACGAAACACCCCATCCGGCTTGGCCAGTGTGTGCTCCCAATCCCGCAAGGTCTGTGAGTTGATGCGCACATGAGCGCGGCCCTCTGCCGTCCACCAGCCGCTGGCACCGGCCCGGTGGGTGCTGCCGGTGAAGTAGTCCTCCACGTAGAGACTTGGTTGGGTATAGCGGGTGGGCCAGACCGACTCGTACAACCGCAAGGCGCCCTCTGCCATCAGCAGCGCCACCAGACTCGACAGGCCCAGTAGCAGCAGACTCTTGGCCCAACGGGGGGCAGGCATTAACCAGCTGCAGCCCGGCGAATCGGCAGGGTAATATCGCTCAGTGCAATCTTGACGGTGCCGATACCGATTTTCATATGGATGCGCACCGGCAGGTGGCGTACGTCGTCGGTAAACCAGATGCGAATATCGCCCCGGTCGAAAAACACCCCCTTGAACCGCACCTCTGCCTTGACCTGCACCGTATCAAAGCGGCCCAGTTTGGTGCGGATGCGCTCGCGCTTGATGGGGTGGACCAGCAGCTTCCAGTTTTTGCGGCCCTCGTGCACATCCACCGACACCGTTTCACCGGGCACCAGATCGTCCAGCATGCGCACATGGTAGAGCGCCGAGAGGATGTCCTGCACCCCCGTTGGGGTGTCCACCTGTACCGGCTCCCGGTTGGCGCGGTAGGTGGTGGCGGTGCGGGCCTGCTGGTCAAAGCGGGTGGTCAATATGCGCTTGCGACGGCCATGACGCTGGTCAATTTCAATGCGGTAGGGAACCCGCGTGACCGGGTCCAGATCGCTCACCACCGTGTCCCGTACCTTGTAGAACACGTCCACGGTGCGGTTGGAGCGGGTCTCGGTCAGCAGCCGGATGACCGGGCGCCCCTCCTCATCCACCGCCTCGGTGACCGCCATCCGCACATCTCCTGCGGTGATCAGCCCCCAGGAGATGCGGTAGGACAACACCTCCCCCGGCGCGTAGGCCAGTTGGGCCTGCGCCTGCGGTGCCCCGGCCAGCATCAGCCACAGGGACAACCCCAGCGTCAACCAGCCGGTGGTCGCGCGGGTGATCGCAGGGATCAAAGCGGATAACAGGGGGGATTGCATAGCCGCTTACGATGGCGGTTTGCACGGTGTCCGGTCAAGTAACCGGCCCGACTCTGCTAGACAGCGGCCACAGCAAGTCCGCGCAAACCCACGGCATTTATGGTATATTTTCGCCCGGTGGGGCGCGCACGCGGGGTCAATAAAGGCCGCCGTCACGGCGCGTATTTCAAACGACATTGCGGGTGGACGATCAGCGGGGAACGCTCGTCGAACCGCGTCCAACCCGGTTGTCAGACCCGTCATTTTTTACTTTGAAGGCACCTCCCCTCCCATGTCAGCCACCCCCCTGCCAATGCGCAACCCGGTCTTGCGATGACCGCCACGACTGATCAGAGCCTCACCGTCACGCCCTTGGGCGGGCTGGGTGAAGTAGGCATGAACATGATGGTCTACGAGGCCGAAGGCCAGCGCATCATCGTCGACGCGGGGGTGCTGTTCCCCAACGCCGACATGCCGGGAATCGACATGGTGTTCCCCGACTTAAGCTACCTCAAGGAGCAGCAGGACCGTTTTTTAGGGCTGTTTTTAACCCACGGCCACGAGGACCATATCGGCGCGGTGCCGTTTCTGCTGCGCACCCTCAACCTGCCGATCTACGGTACCCCGGTGACACTGGCGCTGCTGAGAGAAAAGCTCAAGGAGCACGGCCTCCATAGCAAAACCACCATGCACACGGTCAACGTGCGCGAAAAGGTCAAGACCGGGCCGTTTGAGGTGGAGTTCATCCGCGTCACCCACTCCATTCTAGATGCGGCGGCGCTGGCCATTCGCAGCCCGGCGGGGGTCATTATCCATACCGGCGACTTTAAGATCGACCCGACCCCGGTGGACAATAAAAACCTTGATGTAGAGCGCTTTACCGCTTACGGCGACGAAGGGGTATTGGCGCTATTATCCGACAGCACCAACTCCGAGCAGCCGGGTCATACCCGCAGCGAAAGCGAGGTGGGGGGAAAGCTGGAAGCGCTGTTTGCCGAGATCCCCGGGCGCATCATTCTGGCCACGTTCTCCTCTAACATCCATCGGGTGCAGCAGGTGATCGACGCGGCG
>JALWRU010000022.1 GCA_026994095.1 Nitrospira sp.
ATGCACGTCTACGAAATGCGGCCGGGTTTCCCCTTCCTGTTGCAGTCGATCAAGAAGGGGGTGTGGTGGCCCGCCTTGCCCCGGCGGGCATTGCCAACGGCCCCACCACCCGCAGTTGGGCGAGCCTGGACCCACAACGTCTGTACGATTGGGGGGTACAGACCGCCCAACGATTAACCGCGCTGGGGTTTACGGTAAATTTCGCTCCAGTGCTGGATGTGGACTCCAATCCGGCCAACCCCATTATCGGTACACGCTCCTACGGCACCACCTCGGAGCAGGTCGTTCGATTTGCCGGTGCCGCTGCGCGGGGACTGACCGACGGCGGTGTCACCCCCTGTGCCAAGCACTTTCCCGGTCATGGGGATACGGATCAGGACTCCCACCTGCAACTGCCCACCGTGCACCGCTCGCTGGCGCAACTCACGCAGACCGAGCTGGCTCCGTTTGCCGCCCTGCTGCCGACGATCCCGTTGGTCATGACGGCACATGTGGTCTACCCGGCCTGGGATGCCACCCAACCGGCTACCCTGTCGCCCACCATCCTCAAAGGGGTGTTACGACAACAGTTGAAGTATGACGGGGTGATTGTGTCTGACGATATGGAGATGCGGGCGGTGGCCGACCACCACAGCCCGGAATCCCTCGCCATTCGGTCGGTCACTGCCGGTGTGGACATGGTCCTCATCTGCCGGAGCCAATCGTTTTGGGAGGCCGCCTATGAAGGGCTGCTACGGGCCGCTGAACGCGATACGACCCTCAGGCAATGTGTTGCCCTTGCCTACCAACGGATCGTCCGTTTATGGCCATCCTGAGCGCCTGTTTTTTAGGCAGATTTAATCTGCGTCAGGGTCAGCCGGTTGGCGACCGCGTCGGCACTGATTTTGACCCCTGCCTGACCGTAGATATCCGGCCCGTGCATCTCGATGGCGTCTTCCGGGCAGATGTCCTTACACATGTAACAGCCGATGCACATGGCCGGGTCCACCAGATGAATCTGCTCCAGTTCGCCAGAGATCGCATTGGTAGGGCAGACGTCCCGACACCAGGTGCAGCCGGTACACGGCTCGTCCAGAATAAAGCTTTTGGGGCGCACCCCGGAAAAATCGAGAATGGTATCGTCCGGGCATTTGGCCACGCACAGGCCGCAGTTGGTGCACAGGTCCTGATCGATCTCTGCCAGAAACGCAGTCACCTGAATCGCCTCATAGGGGCAGATCTTCACGCAGATATCACAGGCGATGCAGCCCACCGTGCAGACCTTTTTCACCTGCGACCCCTTGTGGGTCGAGTTACACAGGATCTGGATATCCGATTCAGCAGGGATCATCTGGATCAGGTCTTTGGGGCAGGCCGGGGCGCACAGGGTGCAGCCGGTACATTTGTCGTCGATGACGATGGGGATGCCGTTGGTGTTCATGTACATAGCGTCATAGGGGCAGGCCGTGACACACGACCCCAGCCCCAGACAGCCGAACACACAGGCCTTGCCACCACCAGAGACCAGTACCGATGCGTTGCAGTCGTCCAGCCCCTGATATTCAAATGAGCGGCGGGCCTCTTCCACGCCGCCGGTACAGAAGATTCGGGCCACCTGACTGACACTCTCCAGCGCCTCGACCCCCATGATCATGGCCAGCGACTGCACCGTCTGATTGCCGCCCACCGGGCAGGCATTGACCCCGGTGGAGCCGTCGTTGATGGCCTCGGCACACGGACGACAGCCTGCATATCCGCAGGCTCCGCAGTTGATTCCCGGAAGGGCCTCGATCACCTCTTGCAGACGGGCGTCCACCTCAACGGCAAATTTTTTGGCGGCCACGCCCAGCCCCAATCCGGCCAGCGCACCCATGCCCCCCAATGCCAAAATCGCTTCAATCACATCTTCACCCGCGTACCAGCCCGGAGAAGCCCATAAATGCCAGTGACAAAATGCCCGCGCTCACCAGCACAATGGCATTGCCCTGAAAGGCCCGAGGGATACGCGCCAGCGCCAGCGATTCACGCAGGCCCGCCAGCAGTACCAGCGCCAGCCCAAACCCGACCCCGGCGGCCAGCGAAAAGGTGAGGGTTTCCAAAAAACCGTAGGACTTCTGCCGCACCAGAATTGCCACCCCTAAGATGGCGCAGTTGGTGGTAATCAGCGGTAGGAAGATGCCCAACGCCTGATACAGCACCGGGCTGGTCTTTTGCACCACCATCTCTACCAGTTGCACCAGCGAGGCGATGACCAGAATGTAGGTAATTGTCCGTAGATATTGCAGATCAAACGGCACCAGAATCAGCCGCTCCAGCAGCCATGTAACCACGCTGGCCACGGTCATCACAAACAGTACCGCCATGGTCATGCCGATGGCCGATTCAATCTTGCGGGAGACCCCTAAAAAGGGGCAGATACCCAAAAACCGGGCCAGCACAAAGTTGTTCACGAAGATTGCACTTACCGCAATCAGTGCCAGCTCCCCCGCCACCGGTCAGTTCCCCACTTTTTTTGCTGCTGTGGCGCCGTAGTGGTTGGCGGCGGCCAGCATCAGCCCCAGCGCGATAAAGGCACCGGGTGGCAGCACAAAGATCAAAAATGGCGGGTAGGAGGCACCAAAGATCGACAGGCCAAACAGACTGCCGAAGCCGAGCAGCTCACGCACCCCGCCCAAGGCCACCAGGGCCAGTGTGAAGCCGACCCCCACCCCGACACTATCGGCAATGGCACGGGCGAGTGGACGTTTCGACGCAAACGCATCGGCCCGCCCCAGCACAATACAGTTGACCACAATCAGTGGGATAAACAGCCCCAGGGTCTTGTGCAGTTCGTGGGCAAAGGCGTTCATGCTCAAATCCACCACCGTTACAAAGGTGGCGATCATGACGATAAAGGCCGGAATGCGCACGTTGGCCGGGATCAGGTTGCGAAACAACGAAACGCTGCTACTGGAGGCAATCATCACTGCCAAGGTCGCCAGCCCCATGGCCAGCCCGTTGACGGCTGTGGTGGTGACCGCCAGGGCAGGGCAGAGCCCCAGCATCTGTTTAAAAACGCCGTTCTCCTGCCAGATCCCCCGGCGAAAATCATCGCCCAACTCGGCCAGCGAAAAGGATGGGGCGGGCGCAACAAGGCCCTCTCCGGCGGGTAGCGCCGTAGATGGGGCAGACGACATGGCGACTGCTTCAGCAGGGGAGTCCTGCGAATTTAATGCTGGTGTGGCGCTGGGATTCATCCGCTGAAATTAGTGGCCGCCGTCTATGATCCGTCCCGGTCAGGGTACCCCCGCCCGCCGAATCTGACAACCATCTCCCCGTTTAATATCGGCAGTGTGACGCACACAGTTCAAGGGCCCGATGGATGGCCCCCACCACTGCGCGGGGGGTGATGGTGGCACCAGTAAACTGGTCCACATCACCGCCATCTTTTTTTACTCCCCATTGGGTATCGGTCAGTGAGCGCCCCCTAAACCAGGGCAGCCAGTCCCGGTCGGTGGTCATCTTGTCACCCAGTCCGGGGGTCTCGGCATGAGACAGGATGGCCACCCCGCTGATACGCCCCCCCCGATCGATGCCCACCATGATGTCAATGTCGCCGGAGTAGCCGTCCGGGGCAGTCACTGCCAGCGCGGTGCCCACCACATTGTCGCCCCGGCGGGCCAGATAGAGCACCACCTGACTGCCGTCACCAACCACTACCGTGCGGGAATCCTGATCGGCGGAATTGGTGTGGGGCGGCAGCACCGAATCCAGCGCCCGCAACACCTCCTGCCGTTGCTGCTCGGCGATGGGGGCGCGTGTGGCCCGGTCCACCAGCGCCAAAATGATCGCCCCGATGACGCAAACGGTGAACAGGGCCAAGGTCATGCGGCTCATGATTTGGGGCCTTGGGCGGGTGGTTTGCCGGTACCGTAGAGGCGGGGTGGGGTGTATTTATCGATGATCGGTACCGCCGAATTCATCAACAGGATGGCAAACGATACCGCCTCTGCATAACCACCCCACAGGCGGATAATCACCGTCAGCAGCCCGCAGCCGAAGCCAAAGATCAGCTTGCCACGGGTGGTGAGCGGTGAGGTGACCATGTCGGTAGCCATAAAGAATGCCGCCAGCATCAGACCGCCGGTCATCAGATGAAACTGGGGCGGCATGTAACGGCTGGGATCGATCCACCAGAACAGGGCCGACCCGGCTGCGACCGTACCCAGCATGGCCACCGGGATGTCCCAGGTAATGTGCCGCCGCCACAGCAAAAACAGCCCCCCGGCCAGCAGCGCCAGGGTAGACGTTTCACCAATCGATCCCGGCATAAAGCCAAAAAAGGCGTCACTCATGGAAAGCTGGGTGGCCTCCCCCAGCCCCATGGAACGGATGCGCGCCTCCTGCAACAGCCCCAGCGGGGTCGCGCTGGTGACCGCATCCACCCCCCACCAGCCGGGGGAGTAGTAGGCGGTCATCTGCGCCGGGAACGAGATCAATAACACCACCCGCCCCAGCAGGGCCGGGTTGTAGGGGTTGTACCCCAGCCCGCCGAATACATGCTTGCCCAGACCGATGGCCACCACCGCGCCGATCAAGCAGATCCACCAGGGGGCCTGAGGCGGCAGGGTCATGCCCAGCAGCAACCCGGTCAAGGCGGCGCTGCCGTCCGAGATGGTCACACGGGTTCCAGCCCATCGTTGACAGACCACCTCGGTGGCCACCGACCCGGCCACACACAGGCTCAATACCCACAAAGCGTGGGGGCCAAACAGATACAGCCCAAAGGCGGTGGCCGGCAGCAACGCCAGCAGTACCTCGCCCATGATGCGGCGGATGCTGATGGCCTTGCGGATATGGGGGGACGACGACAGTACATAATCCGGTGCCGGGGCCGGGTCGGACTTGGGCGGTTTTTTAGTCGGTTTCTTCGGGGGCGGTTTGGCCTCCCCTTGCGGAGGGGTCGCCGTGGGTGGTGTTTCGATCGGCTCGTCCACTGGTTAGTGCGGGGCCTTCTGCTTTAACGACCGCACCTCGGTTTTGGCGTAGCGAATCATCTGCACCAGCGGACGGTAGGACGGGCAGACGTAGGAGCAACAGCCACATTCAATACAATCGAACGGGTGGTACTGTTCGCTCTCGGCAAAGGCCAACTGTTCAGCGCAGACCGAAATCATATTGGGCAACAGGCCGATGGGACAGACCTCGATGCAAGCGCTGCAACGAATACAGGGGCGGATATCCTCCAGCGTGACCGCCTCCGGCGGCAGTACCAGAATGCCGGAGGTGCCCTTGATGACCGGCACTTCCATATGAAACTGGGCCACCCCCATCATGGGGCCACCAAACACCACCTTGCCTACCTGCTCGCCACCGCCAAAGGCCTCGATCAACGCCCGCGCCGGAGTGCCTAAACGGACCCGCGCATTGCCGGGGGCGGCCAACCCTTCACCGGTGACCGTCACCACCCGCTCCACCAGTGGCCGCCCCAACAGCACCGCATCGCTGACCGCTGCCGCAGTGCCCACGTTGTGCACCACCACCCCCACATCCATCGGCAGACCGCCGGAGGGGATCTCGCGCCCGGTCAATACGGCGATCAGCTGTTTTTCACCCCCTTGCGGGTACTTGGTGGGCACCACCGCAACGGTCACATCCAGCCGACCGGAGCGGACCGGATCCAGACGGGTGAGGGCCTTTTCCATGCAGACCGTGGCGTCGGCTTTGTTGTCTTCGATACCGACGATGACCCGCCCGACCCCCAAAATACGGGCGATCAGCGCGCCCCCCTCAGCGATGCGCCCGGCCTCTTCTACCATCAACCGGTGGTCGGCGGTCAGGTACGGTTCACATTCAGCCCCGTTGATGACCAGCGTATCCAGTTGGGCGGTCTCCGGCGGTGACATTTTGACGCGGGTGGGAAAGGTCGCTCCACCCAACCCCACCACCCCGGCGTCGGCGATCCAGCCACGCAGGGTATCGTTATCAACTCCGCCGATGCCGTCCCGCTTGGGCAGGGCAACCCATTCATCCGCGCCGTCCGACTCGATCACGACCGATTGGACCTCACGACCACTGGGGTGGGGATACATCCCAATGGCGGTAACCGTACCCGATATCGTCGCGTGTACCGGTGCCGATACCGGGCCATCAGCGGCACCGATCATCTGGCCGGTAAGGACCGTATCCCCCACCTTTACACAGGCGGTAGCGGGGGTGCCAATGTGTTGGCTTAAGGGCAGAATGACCCGCTCAGGCAAGGGCAGTTGCCGAATGGTCTGATGGTCGGTAAGGTCTTTGTGGTAGGGCGGGTGAATGCCACCTACAAATGACCGGAACCGCTGAATCAGCGAGGTCAGCGCCACCTAACCGGCACCCGGTCGTCCCGACCGTAACAGGGATTCAATCTCTTCCATGAAGGCGTTCACATCCTTGAACTCCCGATAGACCGAAGCAAACCGCACATAGGCCACCTGATCGAGCTGTTGCAGGGCCTCCATGACCATCTCACCGACTGCGTGGGCGGCAATCTCCTGCTCTGGCAGGTCCTGTAATTTTTGTTCGATCCGATCGACCACCTCGTTGAGCTGCTCGATCGCCACGGGCCGTTTTTCACAGGCCCGCGCCATGCCCGCCAGCACCTTTTGCCGATCAAAGGGGATACGGCTGCCGTCCTTCTTGACCACCAGCAGGGTCATCCCCTCCAGCCGTTCATAGGTGGTGAAACGGCGTCGACAGTCCAGACACTCCCGCCGCCTGCGGATTTCACGCCCCTCGCGACCCGAGCGGGAGTCCACCACCCGGTCCTCCACATATCCACAAAACGGGCAGCGCATCTAGCCGAACCACCACAACCGATGAAGCACGGTCGGCCTCACACTCATTTACGGCCCCGGAAAGCCGTGGCTCAGTGCGCGCACTTCGCTACGGATGGTGCGCAGGCGGCTCTTGTTGTCCGGCTGCTGCAAGACCCGGTCGATCAAATTGGCGATGGTGCGGGACTCTTTTACACCCATGCCACGGGTCGTGATAATCGGCGTGCCGATGCGAATACCACTGGTCACAAAAGGCGAGCGGGTATCAAACGGCACACCGTTTTTATTGAGCGTGATACCGGCGGCGTCCAACGCTGCCTCGGCCACCTTGCCAGTGATATCCTTGTTGGTTAAATCGACTAAAAACAGGTGGTTGTCGGTACCGCCGGAGACCACATCGTAGCCTTTTTTGATCAACTGCCGGGCCATGGCGTCGGCGTTCTTCAGCACACGCTTCTGGTAGGCCACAAACGACTTGCTCTGGGCCTCTTTGAGGGCCACCGCCTTGGCGGCGATCACATGCATCAGCGGCCCCCCCTGCATACCGGGGAAGACCGCCCGGTCGACCCCTTTGGCAAAGGCCTCTTTGCACATGATCATGCCACCTCGGGGGCCGCGCAGGGTCTTGTGGGTGGTGGTGGTGACAAAGTCCACATGGGGTGCCGGATTGGGGTGCAGACCAGCCGCCACCGGGCCGGCAATGTGGGCGATGTCCGCCAGCACATAGGCCCCTACGTCGCGGGCAATGGCACCCACCCGCTCAAAATCAATAATGCGTGAATAGGCGCTGGCACCCACCACGATGATGGCCGGTTGCACCCGCTTGGCGGTGGCAGCCAACTCGTCATAGTCAATCAGACCGGTCTCTTTATTGACCCCATAGGTGGCTGATTTATAGATCTTGCCGGAAAAACTGGCCACCGAACCGTGGGTCAGGTGACCGCCGTGGGCCAGGTCCATCCCCAGAATGGTATCCCCCGGCTTCAGCACCGACAGGTAGACCGCCATGTTGGCCTGGGAGCCGGAGTGGGGCTGCACATTGACGTGTTCTGCCCCAAACAGCTCCTTGGCCCGGTCAATGGCCAGCTGCTCCACCACATCGACAAACTCACAGCCGCCGTAATAGCGCTTGCCCGGATACCCTTCGGCATACTTGTTGGTCAGGATTGAACCCTGGGACTGCAGTACCGCCCTGGAGGAGTAATTTTCGCTGGCGATGAGGATGATTTTGTCACGCTCCCGCCGCCGCTCCTTCTGAATGGCTTGGTAGACTTCCGGGTCGGTCTGTAACAGGCTCACGGTTTAAGAACACTCCATTTTATGAATGCCATCGACCCGACGCTGGTGACGCCCCCCTTCGAAGGGGGTTGCAAGCCAGCACCGCACCATCTGCAAGGCGTCTTCCGACTCCAGCACCCGACCACCCAACACCAGCACGTTGGCATCGTTGTGCTCACGACTCAAGCGGGCGGTAGCCTCGTTGTGGCACAGGGCAGCGCGGATACCGGGCACCTTGTTGGCAGCAATCGACATGCCGATGCCGGTACCGCATACCAGGATACCGGCGGCGGCCTGTCCACCGGTGACCGCGTCGGTCACCTTGCGGGCATAGTCCGGGTAGTCCACCGATTCGGTATCTTTTACCCCTTCATCCTGAACCGTAATGCCTTCCGCCTGCTCCAGCAGGGTGCGGATCTGCTCCTTCAGCTCGAAACCACCATGGTCCGAGGCGATGGCAATTGTGCGCGGGTTGGTCATGGTCAGGAGTGCCCCTGTTAGTCAGCGAAAACAAAAAAGAAAACGGGTGCTAACGCATGGTAAGAGAGCCCGCCCGTGAGGGTCAATAGAGATCCCTCATGGGCGGGCTCTCTTACCGGTTATCCCTTGCCCATGGAACCACCGGCCACCCGCCAGGACTGTTTCCAGCTCCAGCCCCAGCGCACCAGCCCGATGGAAGTATAGGTCACCCCAATGATAAACAGCACCAGATGAGGCTCTGCCGCCACCGCCACCAGAATCAAGACACCGGACACCAGATTGCGGAACGGGTGCGGCTCGGTAGATGCCCCACGGCCATAAGGCACAGTACTTACCAGCAGAAACGACAGGCAAAATACCATGGCCAGGGCAATGGCTGGTGCCGCCCCTGCCAACAGGTGATACCGCTCTTCAAACAGTACCGTGCTGCAAATCAACCCGGCGGCACCGGGGCTTGGCAAGCCGGTAAATGTAAGCGCTTTGGTATTGGGGTCAGCCTGTTGCACATTGTAGCGGGCCAGCCGTAAGGAGGCGCAGATCACATACAGACAGGCGGCCACCCAGCCCACCCGGCCAAACGCCTCCAGCGCCCACGAATACATCAAAAAGGCCGGGGCCAACCCAAACGACACCAGATCGGCCAGCGAATCGTACTCCACCCCGAAACGACTGCCACCACCCAGCGCGCGGGCCACGCGACCATCTAAAATATCAAACACTCCGGCCACTACAATGGCAAATCCGGCATGTTCAAAACGGCCATGATAGGCGGAAATCAGGCAGTAAAAACCTGCCATGATGTTACAGGTGGTCAACAGGTTGGGTAGCAGCAGCACCCCCCGTCGTCGCTGGCCCTCACCGGGCTCGTCGTGGCTGTGTTCGGTCATTCGGGCAGTCTCCCCAGGATGCTTTCCCCCGCTACCACCTTCTGGCC
>JALWRU010000023.1:0-2144 GCA_026994095.1 Nitrospira sp.
GTCGCTGACTGGGGTCTGTTGGAGTGGGTCTATATGCTGTCGTTCGGGCTACCGGTACTGGAGGCCGCCCGGCGGGAGGTGCCGTCGTTACGGTGCATCTGGAACGTGGAGCGCCCCCCGGCACCCTCGGTACTGGGCCGCCGCATGAAGCCTCTGTTTGGACTGTGCGGGCGGGTGGAGAAGATGACCCGCCCGGTGGTGGAACGACTGCACGGGGAAAATAAGAGTGTACTGGTTTACACCTGTAATACCGATCAACAGGTAGACCATGCGCGGGTGGTGGGGGTGGATGGGGTGATCTCCGACCGGCCCGGCTGGCTATGCAGACATGCGGCTATGAGTACAAGGGGATAAGCGGTGAAACGGGATTTTTCGGCCCTGTCCGGGCAGTTCGACCTGCTGGTGATCGGCGGCGGTGTCTACGGCGCGTGGATTGCGCAGGATGCGGCCCTGCGCGGTCTGTCGGTGGCGCTGGTGGAGCAGACCGACTGGGGCTGCGGCACCTCCCAATCATCCTCCAAACTGATCCACGGCGGGCTACGTTATCTGGAACACCTAAAAATTGGCCCGGTGCGCCGCTCGCTGGAGGAGCGCCGTCGGTTGACCCGGCTGGCCCCGCACCGGGTCTATCCGCTGCGCTTTGTCGTCCCCCTGTTTCGGGGCGACCGGGTAGGCAAATTGCGTATGGAGGCGGGTTTGTGGTTCTACGACAAACTGGCCGGGGCCGATCAACCGGTGGCACGCCACACGGTCATGAACCGGCGCGAGACGCTGGAGCGGTACGGCTTCTTAAAACCCGAAGGTTTAAAATACGGGTTTACCTACGGTGACTGTGGCACCGATGACGCCCGTTTTACGCTGGAGGTGGTGGCCGGGGCGATGGCTGCCGGGGCGGTCTGTGTGAACCACGCACAGGTGGTGAGCCTGCTGGATGAGGACAATCGTGTGGCCGGGGCGCAGGTGTCGGATGGTCTGCACGGGCATGACGACATCGCCGTACGTGCCCGTGTCACTATCAACGCCGCCGGGCCGTGGGCCGCATGGCTGCCGGGCATGAATGACGAGGCGGCGGAGTTGTGCCGGTTGGTCAAGGGGGTGCATCTGGTGTTGCCCGCGCTGCCCACCGACGACGCCCTGTTATTGACCGCCAAACGTGATGGCCGGGTCTTTTTTGCCATCCCCTGGTACGGTCGCACCCTGCTGGGCACCACCGATACCGACTACAGTGGTGATCCGTCCAGGGTCGCAGTAGACGCGGACGACGTGGAGTATCTGTTAACCGAGGCCAACCAGTCGCTGGGGGTGGGCTGGACCGAGGCCGACATTGTGGGCCGTTACGCCGGGGTGCGTACCTTGCGATCGGCCAATGCCAGCGCCCCACAGGACGCGACCCGTGAATGGAGTCTGGAGACCCCGGCCCCCGGCCTGTTGATGCCGGTGGGTGGCAAGTTCACTTCGGCGCGGGCGGAAGCGGCCCTGACCGTAGCCCGTGCCTGTGACGAACTGGGTCGCCCTGCCGGGAGATGTCCCACCAAACGACAACCCTTTGCATGGGCATATCCAGGCATTTTTGAGGATGGCTGCCGACAGGCCATGACCGCCGGGGTGGCGCAGGGGCTGGATGAGCAGAACGCCTGCCGGGTGGCACTGCGTTTCGGTACCCGCTCCAGCGAACTACACAAGCTGCTTGCCGAGTCGCCGGAACTGGCCCGGCGGCTGGTCGATGACCTGCCGTTTTGCCGGGGCGAGGTGGTCTTTGCCGCTCGTAACGAGATGGCCTTTTCGCTGGACGACATCCTGCGGCGACGGATTCCGCTGGCACTCTTGACGCACCTCACCGAATCGTTGGTGACCGACGCTGCCGAGTTGGCCGGGGCAGAGTTGGGCTGGTCGGAGGCCCGCCGTCAGCAGGAGGCGACCGACCTGCTGAACCGCTACAATACCAACCGCTGACACCATCACCGTGCCGCCACCCATCGCCGCACTGGATCTGGGCAGCACCCGCTTCAAGGCGGCCCTGTGGGTGGCGGGTCAACTGGATGTCATTGCCACCGCCCCCACACCACCGCTGACCGGTGAGGGGCGGATTCGCGAGGGTGATGCGCTGGCGTGGCTGGCGGCCAGCCGGGAACTGCTCACCAACA
>JALWRU010000023.1:2154-9425 GCA_026994095.1 Nitrospira sp.
TGCGGCTGCCGCGCCGGGGGCGATGGTGGGTATTGCCAGCCAACGCTCTTCACTGGTGGTCTGGCGAGCGGATAACGGCCAGCCGGTGACCCGCTTGATTTCATGGCAGGACCGAAGGGCAGAAGCCTGGTGCCGCATGCAGACCTCGGACCTGTTTGCTGCTGACGCGCTGTTTGCCCGCACAGGGTTGCCCCTGTCACCCCATTATGCCGGTCCCAAACTGGCCAGCATGATGTCTGCCGATCCGGGTTTACGGGAGGGGTTGAATCGGGGCGATTTGCGCTTTGGTACGCTGGAGACGTTTTTGCTGTGGCACTGGTCCGGTGGAGCGGTCTACCACACCGACCGCACCATGGCCGCCCGTACCTTGATGGTCGATCTGGCCAGCGGCGACTGGTGTCCGCAGTTGTTGGCGGCCTACGGTCTGCCCGCATGTCACCTGCCTGATATTGGCAGTAGCGCAGGCCATCACTTTGCCATTGAACAGGGGTTGACCGTTGTGGCCACCGTCTCCGATCAGGGGGCCGGGGCGCTGGCGGTATTGGGAGAGCAGGGGCGGGCGGCGCTGGTCAATCTGGGTACTGGCGGCTTTGTGCTGCGCTGGCAGACGGGCGAGGTTGCCCCTACAGGTTATCTGCGCGGCCCGGCCCTGGCCCGTGTAGAGGGTGACCTATATGCGCTGGAAGGCACCCTCAACGCCATTGGTCCGGCGGTGGATGGCACCACCCGCACCCCGACCGGGACGCCCCCAATAGCAGACCCGACGCCGGACCTGTTCTGCCTGCCGGACGCTACTGGCATCGGCGCACCCCACTGGCGGGCCGACCTGTCGCTGGTGTTCTCACAGCAGATTCCTGCTCCCGACGACCGTCGCCGGGTGGTGCTGGAGGGCATCCTGTTCCGGGTAGTGGAGATTCTGCACGGGCTGGGACACGACGGTCAGCCAGTGGTGTTGGCCGGGGGGCTTTCCGTTGAGCCGTTTATCGCGGCTGGGCTGGCACGATTGTGGTCCGGTCAGGTGACCGCATCAATGGAGCAGGAGGCGACTTTGTCAGGGGCGGCACAACTGGCGTCCGGCCAGCCGACAGTGGCGGGAAATGTCGGCCCGGTCATTGCACCAGTGGGTGGCGACTACCTGTGTGACAAGTATCGACGCTGGCAGACGTGGATGCAGACGGTACTGGCGGCGTCAGCCCAAAAACGAGATCAGCACCCCGGCGGCGATGGCTGAACCGAGCACCCCGGCCACATTTGGCCCCATGGCGTGCATTAACAGGTGGTTTTTAGGGTTGTATTGATTGCCCACCCGTTGCACCACCCGCGCCGCCATGGGCACCGCAGAGACGCCAGCCGCACCGATCATCGGGTTGATCGTGCCACCGGACATGCGGCACATGAGTTTGCCCATCAGTAGCCCGCCCACCGTGCCGATGCAGAAGGCCGCCAGCCCCAGCACCGAGATGCCCAGGGTCTGTATGGTCAAGAACTGGGTGGCCTCCAGTTTGGAACCCACTGCCAGCCCCAGAAAGATGGTGACGATGTTGAGCAGTTCGTTGGAGGAGGTCTTAAAGAGCCGGTCTACCACGCCCGATTCACGGAACACGTTACCCACCACCAGCATACCCACCAGCGGGCAGGCAGACGGCACAATCAGCGCAGTCAACAGCAACACCGCAAATGAGAACAGGATCTTCTCTCTGGGGGTCACGTGGCGTACCTGCACCATCTCGATCTGACGCTCCGCATCGGAGGTCATCATGCGGATGATGGGCGGCTGAATGATCGGCACCAGCGCCATATAAGAGTAGGCCGCCACGGCGATAGCCCCGAGCAGATGGTCGGCCAGTTTACCGGCCACATAGATAGAGGTAGGGCCGTCGGCACCGCCGATGATGGCGATGGCGGCCGCCTCACTCAAACTGAACGAGATCGGCATACCGGGGATGCTCCCCAGCGCCAGTGCACCCAGCAGGGTGGCAAAGATGCCCAGTTGGGCGGCACCGCCCAACAGGGCCAGTTTGGGGTTGGCGATCAACGGACCAAAGTCGGTCAACGCACCGATCCCCATAAAGATCAGCAGGGGAAAGACCCCGCTGTGGATGCCTGTTTCGTAGAGGATGCCGATCACCCCATCCGGCTCGGCAATACCCGCCAGTGGAATGTTGGTGAGGATCGCCCCCAGTCCCATGGGGATCAACAGCAGCGGTTCGTACCCTTTACGAATGGCCAGAAAGATCAGTAGGCAGCCGACGCCGATCATCACCACCTGGCCCGGGGTCAGGTTGGCCACCCCGGTGTCGCCCAAAAAGCGTTTGAACGACTCGGCAGAGACGGCGTCGTGGTGGGGCGCGGGCGTAGCCGGTGCGCTGGTCACGTCGGACAGGGCGGCTTCATGGTGACCGGCGCCAGCCAGCACCGGCAGCGGGGCAAGGCTGGCCAGCAGGGCGATCACACCGAGTCCGGCGGCGATTCGTCGGACCCATCGTGACAGGTAGTACGGCATCGACTAACCGACCGTTAACAGGGCTTGTCCGGGGGAGACTGCGTCACCCACCGCCACCAGAATGGCCTGTACGGTACCGGAGTGATTGCTGGTGACCTCCACCTCCATCTTCATGGCCTCCAGCACCATCACCACATCACCCATCTGGATGGCGTCCCCCACATTGCAGGTAATCTTGTAGATGTTGCCGCCCATGGGTGCTTCCACCGGGCTGCCATCACCGCTGGCTGTGGCGGTTGGGGCGGGAGCCGCAGGTGCCGGGGTTGCAGCGACTGCCGCCACTTGCTCCACCTGCACTTCGCCGGTATGCCCCTCACTGACGGTTACATGATAGGCGTTGCCGTTGACGGTAACGGTGTAACTGCCGGGGTCGTCCGACGTTGCTGCCGGGGCGCTGGACGCCTCGGTTGCAGGCTGCTGGGCAGCAATCGCATCAGCCAGCTTGGCCGGGTCGTCACGCACCTCAAAAAACGGTTTTGCCACCTGCGGGAAGATGGCGTAAGACAGCAGATCTTCTTCGTTTTTGGCCAGGTCGCCCACATCGATGCGCACCTGTTCAAGCTCCGGCTCCAGCGTATCCGCCGGGCGACAGGTGATTTGTGGTTCGTCTCCCAGCACTTGCTTGATCAGCTCCGGGCTGACCTCGCCGGGGGTCTGGCCGTACATGCCACGGACGATGTCTTTGGTCTCCTGAGTGAGCATCTTGTAGCGCTCACCGGCCAGCACATTCATGACCGCCTGGGTGCCGACGATCTGGCTGGTAGGGGTGACCAACGGGATAAACCCTAAATCTTCCCGCACACGGGGGACCTCTTCGAGCACCTCCTGGTAGCGGTCGATGGCCCCTTGCTCCTTGAGCTGGCTCTCCATATTCGACAGCATACCGCCGGGTACCTGATAGATCAGCATGCGCGCGTCAGCCCCTTTGAGGCCGCTCTCCCAGGCGCTTAAATCCTTGTAGACCGTGGCGAAATATTCAGCGATTTCAGCCAGTTTACCCAGGTCCAGCCCGGTATCGGCGGGAGTCTCCCTGAGGGCAGCAACGATGCTTTCGGTGGCTGGCTGGCCAGTGCCCATGGAGATGGAACTGATGGAGGTATCGACAATGTCGATGCCCGCGTCCACCGCCTTCATGTAGGTGCCGACCGCTACACCGGAGGTGCAATGGGAGTGCAGATGCACCGGGATCGACAGGCTCTCTTTTAATGAGGTGGTCAGGTCAAACACCTGCGTGGGCGAGATCAGCCCGGCCATGTCCTTGATGCAGATGGTGTCGCAGCCCATCTCTTCGAGCTGCTTGCCCATCTCGGTGAACGACTCGATGGAGTGCCTGGGGCTGGTGGTAAACGAGATGGTGCCCTCGGCGTGTTTGCCCTTCTTTTTGACCGTACGGATGGCGGTCTCCAGATTGCGGGTGTCGTTGAGGGCGTCAAAGATGCGAAATACATCGATACCGTTATCGGCAGCCAGTTCAATAAAGCGCTCGACCACGTCGTCGGCGTAGTGGCGGTAGCCCACCAGATTCTGGCCCCTGAGCAGCATTTGAAAGCGGGTATTGGGGGCCGCCTTGCGCAGGCTCTTGAGGCGCTCCCACGGGTCTTCTTTTAAAAACCGCAGACAGGAGTCAAACGTGGCACCGCCCCACATCTCCAGTGACCAGTAGCCGATCTGATCGAGCTTGCCGATGATGGGCAGCATCTGGTCGGTGCGCATACGGGTTGCCAGAATGGACTGGTGCGCGTCCCGCAGGACAGTTTCTGTAATTGCCAGTGTCTCGGTTTGGGCCATGAAGTACCTATGCTTCTGTCGGCACGACCGTAGCGGTCACGGGAAGGGCGTTCACCGCTTGGGGTCGTTTCGGTAGGCAGTAATAGCGGCGGTAATCACCGCTGTAAGCGTTGCATCATCAGAGGGGGTTGCGACTGCTGCCAGGGGCGATTGAGAGCGCTCGCCAGTACCGGTAGGGGGAGTCGCAGTCGGGGTGGCATCCGGTTGTCCGGCAAATTTGTGCAGGAGTTCGGTAGCGCCGATCAGTAAGGTGAGGAACAGGAATACGGTCCCCATACCGATGGCCATCAACATCAACCCGCTGCCCAGATCGCTCATATCTCCCCAACGCCTGATTCATAATGGTTTGGTATCGCGCCGATTCGGGCCTGCCAGCCGGTTGGTTACAGCCAACCCTGACCGGCCTCCGCAGCGCATTACACCAACAGATTTCATACAGCGGGCGCATTGTACACGGAACCCGCAAGCAAGTGAAAGGGGCGCGCATTTGAGGACCAAATCAGGGCCGGATTCGGGTGGGTAGAGGGTCTGAAACAGCGGTGTTCGGCAGCGCCGGGCGGGCGCTGGCTTGACGTGTTGGCATGAAACCATCATAAATGCAGAGGACCAGGTCGCCTGACGAACGGGTGGGCCGGTCCTGTCGGGTAGACCCGACCAATGTTTACGGTTTATGAGGAGAGACCATGGCCCACCGTGGAACGGTCAAGCGAATCAGCAGAGAAAGCGGCATGGGTACCATCATTCGCGAAGATGGTCAGAAGGTGTTGCTGCACTTTTGTCATATGGTCGGCGCGACCTTCAAGACGCTGGAGGCGGGTGACACGGTCACCTTCGACTGTGAAGATGGCCGCCGGGGGCCTGAGGCCCGTAACGTGGTCAAGGTGGTGGCCGAATAGATTGGGCCACGGCTGCTTACCTACCTTTGGCCTGCGCATAAGCGACCTCATTTAATATGAACTCGATCATCGAACGGGAGCGGTGGAATACCAAGGTCGGCCTGGTATTCGCCTTGGCGGGCAACGCGGTGGGGTTGGGCAATTTGCTGCGCTTCCCGGTGCAGGCCGCCCAGAACGGTGGGGGTACCTTTATGGTGCCCTACTTTATTTCGTTGCTGCTGCTGGGGATCCCGCTCATGTGGGTAGAACTGGCCATCGGTCGGCGCGGCGGTGCCTACGGTTTTGGTACCACACCGGGCATGTTCAGCACCCTGTGGCGACACCCGGCCGCCCGCTATATCGGCGCGCTGGGGGTGCTGATCCCCACCGCACTGATTATCTATTACACCTATGTGGTGTCCTGGTGTCTGGGGTTTTCGTTCTTCTCGGCCATCGGCTCCTATGTGGGCGAAACCACCCGCGAGGGCATGGGGGCGTTTCTGTCCGGCTATCAGGGGGTGGAGCAGAACGAGCATTTCTCCGGTATCGGCATGGCCTACCTGTTCTTTGTGATTACCGTGCTGCTGAATGTGTGGATTTTATCTCGCGGGGTGGTCAAGGGGCTGGAATGGCTGGCCAAGACCGCCATGCCGGTCCTGATGATACTGGGGGTGATTCTGGTGGCGCGGGTATTGACCCTGGACGCCCACCCGGATAATCCGGGCTGGGATGTGGCCACCGGCATCGGTTTCATCTGGAATCCGGATTTTTCGTTACTGACCGACGCCAAGGTGTGGCTGGCGGCGGCCAGTCAGGTGTTTTTCACCCTCAGCCTCGGTTTTGGGGCCATCCAGACCTACGCCAGTTACATCCGTGAAAAAGAGGACCTGGCGCTGACCGGGCTGGCTACCACCGGGGTCAATGAGAGCGTCGAGGTGATCATCGGCGGCACCCTGGCGATTCCGGCAGCGGTGGTATTTTTCGGGCTGGCGCAGACCCAGGAGATCGCTGCGGGCGGGGCGTTCTCGTTGGGCTTTTTGTCCCTGCCGGTGGTGTTTCAACAGATCCCCTTCGGGGCCTTTTTTGGCTTCTTGTGGTTCTTGCTGCTGTTTGTAGCGGGGATCACCTCATCGGTGGCCATGTCGCAACCGGCCATGGCCTTTCTGCAAGAGGAGATCGGCATCTCCCGCAAGCGGGCGGCGGTGGTGCTGGGGTTGGGCATCTTCATTTTATCGCAACCGGTGGTGCTGTTTTTAGGCCACGGTGTGCTGGATGAGATGGACTACTGGGTCGGCACCTTCGGGCTGGTGGTGATGGCCCTGCTGGAGGTGCTGCTGTTCGCCTGGATCTTCGGTATGGACCGGGCCTGGGAAGAGATTACCCGCGGGGCACAGATCAAGGTCCCGCGTATCTTTTATTACATCATCCGTTACGTCACCCCGCTGTTTTTGATCGTTATTCTGGTGGTCTGGGGCAGTCAGGACGCGGTCGGCATCTTGATGATGGACGGGGTGCCTGAAGCGTCGCGGCCCTATCGCTGGGGTGCACGTCTGATGATGCTGGGAATCCTGGGGGCAATCCTGTGGGGCATCCATCGGCACTGGAAGGCCCACCCGTCATTGGAGGAGGGGAAATCACCATGACGAGTCAAGGCCTGACCTGGACCGGTGCGGTCTTTATGCTGTTGTCCTGGGGGGGGATTCTGTCACTACTGGTGTTCTGTTTCGCCAGGTTGTTGAACGGGAAGAGGCCGAAATAGGTGCCGTCTTGTCCGAACCGACCCGTCTGCCAGCGCTCCGGTGAACAGGGTATTGCGCTGGTGTTAACCCTGTTGGTGGTGGCGCTGCTCACCGTCCTGATCGTTGAATACGACTTTCGTACCCGTCTGGATGCCCGCTCGGCGGCCAACTTCCGCGACGATACCGGTGCCTATCTGCTGGCAGATTCGGTGGTGCAGGCGGTACGGGGGGTGCTGCACAAAGACTATACCGAGCGCGCCAAGCGGCCCTACGACGCCAATACCGAAGAGTGGCACAATCTGGGAGTGATGTTACCGCTACTGCTTCCCATGTTGCAGACCACTACCGGTGGTGACAGCTCGGTTT
>JALWRU010000024.1 GCA_026994095.1 Nitrospira sp.
CCGGTGACCCTGCCGGTGGCCGAGACGGCGGCGATTGCACCCATCTCCCCCTACGGGTTTCACAAGCGCGCCTGTGAGTTGCTCGGCGAAGAGTACGCCACCTGCTTTGGCCTCAACGTGGCGGTAGTACGGCTGTTCTCCACCTACGGCCCCCGGCAACGGCGGCTGTTGTTGTGGGAGCTGTTTGAGCGGGCTGCCGGAAGCGACAGCGAAATCACCCTGTACGGCACCGGCAAAGAGAGTCGTGACTATCTCTATATCGATGATCTGGCCCGCACCATTCTGAGTCTGGGGGCGCAAACCACCAGCGGTTATCAACTCCTGAACGTGGCCTCTGGCAGCGAGATTACCACCGCCGAACTGGCAGCGCAGGTGGCGCAGGCGGTCGGGGTGAGCAAGCCGGTACGGGCACAAGGCGGTCTACAGACCGGCAACCCACTCAACTGGTGTGCCGATATCTCTCGCCTGAAGCAGCAGGGCGCGGCCTTTTCGCGCTCCTTCGCTGATGGGCTGGCCAACTGTGTGGAGGCGTGGCGGGCATGAGGGTCGCGCTGCCATCCTACTTTGCTCCGTCCTGGACTGCCGGAGCGGTCTTTACCGAGATGGTGGTGCGCTCCCTCAGGCGGGTGGGCGGGGACGATCTGGACATCCACGTGTTTTGTAAAACCAGCGCCGAGCACGACCGTTGGGATGGGCTGGCCAAGGCGGTCCGGACACCGCAGGACCGTTTTACCGACCGGGTCTACCGGCAGTTGGGTATTCCCATTGCCAACCCGGTGGAGCGGTACTGTAAAGCCGAGTTGGTCGACGCGCTGCTGCTGCACCAGTCGTTAAATGGCCGCAGGCTGCCGTTTGTGCGGCTGCCGTGGATTCCCGACTATCAGCACCACCACCTGCCGGATTTCTTTACCGCAGATGAGATCGCTGTGCGTAACCGGGCGCAGGGCCGTTGTGTGACCTTGGGAGATCGGGTGATCTGTTCCAGTCAGGCGGTGCAGACCGATTTTTGCGGCATCTATCCGGCCTATTCGGACAAGGCGCGGGTATTGCGGTTCCCGTCCCTGTACAGCTTTCTGCCGCCCGTTGGTCCCCCCAAGCTGACGGCGGCAGCCTACGGCCTGCCGGACAAGTTTTTGCTGGTGGCCAACCAGTACTGGTCCCACAAAAATCATCAGGTGGTGATTGACGCCATCTCCCTGCTGGCCCAGCGCGGGGTACAGATTCCGGTGGCCTTTACCGGCGCGCCCGTCGACTATCGCGACCCGATCAACCGCAATGTCTCCAGCATGTTGCAGGCCATTGCCCAAGCGGGGCTGGCGGGCCGGATCATCCCCCTGGGGCTGGTACCCAAAGCGCACCTGACCGACCTGATGCGGCTGGCGGCGGCGGTAGTGCAGCCGTCCCGTTTTGAAGGCTGGAGCACGGTGGTGCAGGATGCCCGTGCGTTGGGTCGCCCGGTCATCTGCTCTGACATTCCGGTCCACCGGGAGCAGGCCCCGGATGCGGTCGGGCGGTTCGGTTGTGACGACCCGGAGGGGCTGGCCGACCTGCTGGAGCAAAACTGGGATGCTCTTGCGGAGGGGCCGGACCCCACCGCCGAGGCCGACGGCATCGCCCGCGAACAGACCCTTGCCCAGCAGCATGGCGAGGGACTGCTGGCCTTGTGTCAGGGCCGTTGACCGACCCTGTGCAGCTAGGGGAGGGGGGCGAGAGTCTGTCGATTATCACCCCCTGTCTGAACCGGGTGGGCATGATCCGTGAGGCCATCGACAGCGTGGTATCACAGGGATATCCGCAGGTGGAGCATATCGTCGTGGACGGTGGCTCCACCGACGGCACCCTGGAGGTCCTGGCCGATTACCCGCACCTGACCGTGATCAGCGGGCCGGACCGGGGGCTGTACGACGCTCTGAACAAAGGCATTGCCGCCGCCAGTGGTGCGGTGGTCGGGCTGTTGAACTCGGACGATCATTACCTGCCGGGAGTGTTCGAGCAGATTATGAGTGAGTTTGCCCGGCAGACGGAGGTGGAGTTGCTCTCCGGTGGTGCGGTAGTCTTTAGGGAGTCTGGCGCAGACGGGGCGTCGGGCCCGATCCTGCGCCGATTTCCCACCCGTAGCCACGGCCTGTTAATCGATACCAATGTAACCATGGGTGTGCCGATCATCAATGCCCGCTTCTTTCGGCGCGCACTGCTTACCCGCGTGGGACCGTTTGCGCTGGACTATCCGGTGGCGGCGGACCGGGAGTGGCTGCTTAGACTGTTGACCGGCGGGGTGACCCAGGCGGTGATCGAGCAAGACGTGATGGCCTACCGGGAGCATGCGGGTTCGCTCA
>JALWRU010000025.1 GCA_026994095.1 Nitrospira sp.
GGGGAGGCCGTGGGCACCGGTCGCACCCGCACCGGCGACTGTGGGGTCGCGCCCGGCGCCCACGGCCTCCCCGGTGCCAACACCGGCGCCGGCTCCATCATCCGCTTCAGATTCAGTGACGACCAGTAACAATCAGGCTCCGAAGGTGACGGTGAGTTCTGCGGCAACCGATAGTGCACCACCGCCACCGGCTGTCACCCTGACACCGGCACCGGCACCGGCTGCCAGCCCTGCTGCCATTACGGCACCGTTGCAGATTGCTGCCGACCCGGCACTGGCCGGTCCGCGAGTGGACCTGCTGGCAGAACGGATGGCCCAGGATCTGGCACGGGAATTTGCCCAGAATATCATTGGTGAGTCGATCGGCGACGGGTCGGAAACCGGGCCGCAGCCATCCACGACCGCACGCACCAACACACCACCGAACGTCACCCACGGCCCTGCACCGGCACCGTTGGCCACAGCCACAGGCACCCGGACCAGCGAGTTGACAGAGGCGCTGCAACAGCACCACCGCTGGCAACGCAGTCGTGGGCGTGAGGGGCAGCGGCTGGACCTGTCCTGGGCGGGTCGGCAAGCAATGTCTCCCGAGCAGCGACAGCAGTTGGCCGGAGCCGATCTGTCCGGCGCGCTGGCACCACCTGTCTGGCCTGGTTTGAGTACCCTATCGGATGCCTTGCGTCAGGTGGACCGGCAGTTGATGTGGCTGCTGGGCTGTTGTGTCTATCTCATCCTGTCGCTGGCCAGCATGGTGGCGACCGGTGGGCAGCAGCCGATGATATTGCCGATTCTGGGGGTGCCGGTGTCGGCGCACTGGTTTGGCCTGCTGGCACCGTTCACACTGATGTTGTTGCATGGGGGGCTGCACCTGTCGCTGGTGCAACTGGGGCAGGTGGCGCGATCGTTACCGCAGGTACTGCCTGACGGCAGCCGCCCGGAACAGGTCCGCGCCAGTTTAGGGTTGCTGGCGTTACCGCAAGACCAGACCGCCGCCAAACGCTGGTCCAACCGGCTGGGCCGAGGCCTGTCGACCATGCTGTTGTGGCTGACCACCCCGGCCATACTGGTGCTCATGTGCAGCCTGTGGTGGGCCACGATGGGTACCGAACTACTGGTCTGGGCGGGCATCTGCACCGTCACCACCCTACTCATCGGCATCGCCAGCCGCCGCGCCCTACGCCCATAGGCACGCACGGCGTGCTGCGATAAGGGCAGCGGGCCAGGGACACGATGGGCAAGCAGGCCACCATGCTGCACGGGGCTGGGGGTGACCATTCCTTAAAAACCAAAATGGGCCAGCAACCCGGCCTCGCCCACCCAGAAAATCAACCGACGTAGGCGTTCGATTTTGGTTTGTGGGTGTTCTCGCAGGTGAGGGCAGCCCGCAGGCGTAGCAGCGCTACGTTGAGGACTGACCCGATCCGGAGAGGTTGCTCACAGGCCAAAAGCGGACGCCGGTAAAGACTCACGGGTGGGCGTTCTCGCAGGTGAGGGCAGCCCGGAGGCGTAGCAGCGCTACGTTGAGGATTGACCCGATCTGGAGAGGTTGTCCACAAGCCAAAAGCGGACGCCGATAGATAGACGTAGGGGTTCGATTTTGACGTGTGAGGGTCGCCGGAGGCGAGGGCAATACCGGAGGCGTACGTCTGTACGTCGAGGATTTGACCGAGCCGGAGGGGGCGCTCACGCGTTAAAAGCGGACGCCGATAAAGAGAAAAAGGCCCGACTGGGGGTTTTGCCCCCAGCCGGGTTTGAGGCGCTAGACTTGCTTCCCGGCGGCCCTCAAATCGGTTCGATGTCTCCCCCAGTGCGACAACGCCACCGAATGGCCGAATTATACCCCGTTATTGAAAGCGGTTTTACAGTTTTTTGTATAAAACGGTTTGTCTTACACCATTTGTAGCCCCCACAAACCAGCAATCGCTGACAAGCAACCGGAGGGAATCAGGCGGATACTCCAGCAGGAGTCCGGCCACAATGGGGTATAATGATGCAGTTGCTTCTGCTTGGCCGGAGCAACCTGAAACGACGGAGTTATATTCGGAAATATGTGTACGCAAGCGTGATGGGTTCTCGCAAATGGCCAGGCTGGGTGTTGGGTGCGTTCGGCCTCTTCGCCGCCTCCTGTGGGGGGGCCACCAATACCGGCGTCGGTTTTCTGCCCGATGTGATTGCCAGCATCGACAGCACCGGCGTGACCACCAGCCAGGATAGCACCCACCCGACCCTCTCCAGAGATGGCAGCATAGTTACTTTTGTATCGGCTGGCACACTGGTGCCGGAAGACACCAATCAGGTCGGCGACATCTACCTGTTTGAGCGCAAACGCTCGGT
>JALWRU010000026.1 GCA_026994095.1 Nitrospira sp.
CTGCACATGTCCGGCAGGTGAGGTGTCGGACCGGAACCGCCTAGTATAACGGTAGATTCGCAGCCGCGCCAAACCGCTGGCAGGGACGGCGCTACTCCGCCGGTGGCAGCGGTGGCTCGGTATGGGCTGGCAGCGGCTCGGCCTCCACCAGCAGACGGCGCAGCACCTTGCCGACAATGGTCTTGGGCAACTCCGGCAAAAAGCTGATCTCTCTGGGCACCTTGAACTTGGCCAGATGTTCGGCGCAGAAGTCCATAATCTCTTCAGGCTCGGCGGTTTCGCCTTCGTTCAGCACGATGTAGGCCTTGATGCGCTCTCCCAAAAAATCGTCCGGCAGACCAGCCACTACTGCTTCGCGGATCTTGGGGTGACGAAACAGCACCTCTTCCACATCCCGTGGATAGACGTTTTCACCACCGGTCTTGATCATGTCTTTTTTGCGATCGACCAGATAGAAAAAACCCTGTTCATCCATGCGTGCCATGTCGCCGGTATGCAGCCAGCCTCCGGCCAGCGTGGTCAGCGACTCGTCGGAGCGGTTCCAGTAGCCCTGCATCACCTGCGGTCCTTTGACCAGCAGCTCTCCCACCTCACCCACCGGTAGGGGAGCGCCTTCCAGGTCGATCACCTGCGCATCGGTATTGGGGAACGGCAGGCCGATGGCCCCGGCCACCTGCGTACCGCCAATGGGGTTGGCGTGGGTCACCGGCGAGGCTTCAGACAGGCCGTACCCCTCCACCACCGTGGCCCCGGTCAGCCCTTCAAACCGCTCGCGCACATCGGCCTGTAATGCCCCGGCCCCACTGATGCAGGCGCGCACCGACGACAGATCGTAGCGTGTGGCCTCCGGGTGGTTGCCCAGCGCCAGATACATGGCCTGAATACCGGGAAACAGGGTCGGTTTGTAGCGCGCGATGGCTTTCAACACTTCTACCGTCTGGAACTTGGGCAGCAGGATCATCTCACTGGCCAGCGCCACCGCCAGATTCATGCAGGTGGTCATGCCGTACACATGAAAAAACGGGATCACCGCCAGCAGCCGCTCCGCGCCCATACGGGTGCCGGGAATCCAGGCGGCACATTGCAGCGAGTTGGCCACCAGATTGCGATGGGTCAGCATGACCCCCTTGGGGATGCCGGTGGTGCCGCCGGTATATTGCAGCAAGGCCAGATCGTCGGCGGCGGGCTGAAAGGTGGGGGCAGTCGGCTCCGACTCGGCCAGCGAATCCAGCCAGTCGTATTCGGGCGGTTGTTTATCAAATGACACCCAGTTGCCGTCCCGTTTGGCCTTGAACGGGTAGAGCAGTTTCAACAGGGTCGGCAGGTAGTCGCGTACCCCGCAATAGAGTACCGACTCCAACGGCGACCGCTCGAACATGGGGGCCACCTGTGTGCGAAACAGGTCCAGCGCAATGAGCACCTTGGCCCCGGAGTCGTCCATCTGCTGGGCCAGTTCTTCGGTGGTGTAGAGCGGGTTGGTCTGCACCACCACCGCGCCGATTTTAAGCGCGCCGTAATAGGCGATGACCGCCTGCGGCACGTTGGGCAGCATGATCGCCACCCGGTCGCGGGGGCCGATACCGAGCCGAATCAGGGTATTGGCAAAGCGGTTGGTGAGCAGCTCAAGCTGCTGGTAGCTGATGGCCTCGCCGTAATAACGGATGGCGGTCAACTCACCGTGCTGCTCGACCGAATTGGCCAACAGCCGGGTCAGTGCGATATCAGGCAGGTCGATGTTGGCAGGGACGCCGTCGGCGTAGTGGGCGTGCCAGGGTCGGTCCATCGTGCCGGTCGCTCCCGTGAGCTAAAAGGTAACAAACTGTGCGCGGGAGAACCCGCTGCACCATCTGTGCGGAAGGTAGCGGTAGCAGGGGATGCTGTCAACCGGGGGAACGGTCGCCCCTGCTGGCTTGCACCCCTTAGATGTTTAGATTTCAGCGCCAAAGGCGCTGCACTACCGGCCTGCGGGGGCCGTCGCCCCGCCCCCCGGAGGGGGTTATTAACAAGCGCGTTGCGCTTGCAAAAACATGCCCCCGGCGGGTGGGGTGGTCCCCGCTGACCTGTAACGCCTTCGGCGAAAAATACTTTTTATGTTCAGCGCCCACGGCGCAATTTTACGGCCTGCGGGGGCCGCCGCCCCGCCCCCCGGAGGGGGTTTGATGACCGCGCTTGGCGCGGCCATGCGTCAGCACAAAAAAACCCGGCAGGGGCTGTTAAAGCCCCTGCCGGGTAAAAGATGCCGACCGCGGGCGGTGGGCGGCCCCCGCAGGCCGGTAAGCAGCGCTGTTAGCGCTGTTTTTTTTTGGTTTTTTTTAGG
>JALWRU010000027.1 GCA_026994095.1 Nitrospira sp.
ACGTTACTCTGGCGCCGTTTTCCTCGCTACTCGCTACTCGCTACTCGCTACTCGCAACTGCCGTTCGAAGAACGGCGGAACGGCCAGCGCGGCGCGGTGGGGCGCGGCCAGCGCCTCTGCGGGGGGGATCTGGTCGCGGGCGACGCGCAGGGCGGGGGTGTGGTAGCGCACTTCTTCCCAATCCACCCGCAGGACGTGGAACGCGCCCTCGAAGGGGGCTTCGTCCCGGGCGATGTCGCGCAGGCGGCGGGTGAGCTGGCTCTTGCCCATGCCGCCCTCGCCGTGGAGCAAAAAGATGAACGGCGGCGCGTCGTCGTCCTGGGGGGCCATGACCGCCCGCAGCACGCCGCGAAAGTAGTCTTGCTCGTCCAGGCGGCCCAAAAAGAGCTCGTTCTCGACATAAACGGGTTGCCCGGTCATGTCAACCTCCGTTTTGGTGGGCCTCGATGGCGGCCTCATGGCCCCGGGGGAGGCGCGCAAAGCTTTGCTGTGAAAAATGGCGGTCAAGGATAGATGATAACATATCGGCGGGGGTTTGTCAATCTGGCTCCTGTCGTCCCTGGTGGGACGCGGCGGGCCGAGGGGAGGCCCCCCCATGTAGGTCGGGTTGATTACCCGGCCACGGCAAGAGCCGGCCGGCCTGTGGTAAAAGCAAAGTAGGACGGGATGCCATCCCGTCCTACCGCCTTACAACAAGTGCGACGCACCTGAGCTTTGGAGTTTTGACAAACCGGTGAATCTACTCTGCGTCGAGTGCGGCACAGGCCGGGGTGCAACCGCGACCGGATTCTTGGATCACAGTCAGCTCCGCCTCCGACTCGCTCTCTCTTACTCCCGTGTCCAGTGCCCGGGTCCGATCTCGACCAGATGGGCCCGGCTGACGATGGCGCGCAGGATGTCGTTCCCCCTTTTGCGCCACGTGGTGGCATCCCACGTAGGCTTGTACACTTTGTCGTGGGTGTGGATGCTCACCTCGGTGATAAAGCGGACGAGACGGTTGCCCCGAGCCGTGAACCCCTTGTGTCTCGTAACTTGTAGTCCGACAATGTCGGCCCAGGGCGGGCGCACCAGCCGGAACGGGAAGCGGGGAAACAGGATTCCCTCGGCGTTGATGACGGTCCGCTCGCGCCACTTGAGCAACAGCGCACACAGCGGCAACCCGACGGTAAAGACGGCCATGACGAGCAGGATGACGATGACCAGTGGGGAGAATCCCTCCTCGAATGCCACCTGTACGGTGTAAGCCAGGCCCGGCGCTCCGACGCAGGAGAGCAGGTAAAACAGGATCACCAACGGGGTAAGCGAACCCACCAGGATGCCGGTGCCACTCTGGGGATCGAAGCGTTGCGCTGCTTTGCGCTGCCGGTTATGCACCAGGAGTAGGATGCCCACCCCAATCCAAAGAACGGTCATCAGACCAACGACCAGGAACGCCATACTTTTCCACCTCCCTCGTATTGTATGTTTGGTATGGGGGATGCCGGCCCGTCTCCCATTTGACCTGGAACCTATCCGAAAACCCGGTGGAGGCCCCGGCTTGCCGGGGAGACGCAGCAAGCTGTGACGTCCAATTTGGCTCCATCTTTTTTCGTGCAGTCACTCACCTCCAATCCTGAGTGGTGTCAGTGGTTGCGCAGCACCAACGGCAAGTAAATGTACCGGTGGGTCGGCGGTGGTGCGCTGACGGTAATGACGTGGGTGTCACTGACCACCCCGCCGCAGTTCTCGGCGGTGACGGTGATGGCTTTGGTGCCGGTGGTCGTCCAGGTGTAGGTGACGACGGGGTCGGACTGCCCGGCGTCTGGCTCAGGCGACCAGGTGTAGGTGATGGGCAGGGTGGCGGTGGACGGGCTGATGGTGACGGTGAAGACGTAAGGAGTACCCACGGTGCCCATCACCGGGCCGGTGATGGTTACCCCGGTCAGGGCATAGCAGTAGAACTCATCGGCGCCGATGTCGTAGCCGGAGCCGTTGGGTCGGGCCTCGCCGTCAATGTCGGTGGTCAGCCAGGGGGCCGTGATGCCGGCATCAATGGCCGGCGAACCGGTCTGCAGATGATAGTCCCACCCGGCGGGGTCCACGAACAGCGGATTGTCGGTGATCTCGTTGGTGCTGGTGATGGTGCCGCCGGTATCGGCAACGGTGTTACCGAAGAAAAGGGTGTAGTCCGCCGTCACCGTAGTGCTGCCCCCGGCGTAAATGCCGGTGGTGTGGCTGACGATAGGGATAGTTTTGGATACCCGGTAGTGGTTAAAAAGTAAGTGATGGTGTATCATAAGCCTCAGTGGAAGACCAAGTTGCAGGAGGCAGA
>JALWRU010000028.1 GCA_026994095.1 Nitrospira sp.
CGGTTACAAAGAAATCGCCCTGTTTCAGGGTGCCGGACTGGATCAGCACGGTGGCCACCGGGCCACGGCCACGGTCCAGACGGGCTTCAACCACCACACCCTGTGCAGTTTTATCCGGGTTGGCACGGAGCTCCATGATCTCGGACTGGAGTTGGATGCGCTCCAGCAGGTTGGGCAGACCGTCACCGGTATGGGCCGAAACCTCGGCAAACTGGGTTTCGCCACCCCACTCCTCGGAGATCAACTCGTACTCGGTCAGTTCCTGACGGACCTTCTCAGGGTTGGCATCCGGCTTGTCACACTTGGTGATGGCCACGATGATCGGCACCCCGGCACCCTTGGCGTGGTTGATGGATTCAACGGTCTGGGGCATGACGCTGTCGTCTGCCGCCACCACCAGCACCACGATGTCAGTGAACTGGGTGCCGCGGGCCCGCATGGAGGTGAATGCCTCATGGCCGGGAGTATCCAGGAACACCAGCTTGCCACGATCGGTTTCGACCGCGTAGGCACCGATATGCTGGGTGATGCCGCCCGCCTCTTTGGCCGCCACACGGGAGGCGCGAATGGCATCCAGCAGCGAGGTTTTACCGTGGTCCACGTGACCCATAATCGTAACGACCGGAGCGCGGGATTGGAGCGACTCGGGGGCGTCTTCCAACACCTCCAGCAGCTCCTCCTCGGTCTTCTCCAGCACCACATCCATCTTCACATCCATGGCCTCAGCGATGAGCTGGGCGGCATCGATGTCGATGGGGTCGTTAAGGGTGCCCATGGTGCCCATTTTGAGCAACTCACCCATGATGATGTTGACCTTGACGCCCATGGCGTCGGCAAACTCCTTGACCGTAGTGCCTTCCTGCACCCGGATGGCACGTACCCGCGGCAGCGAGCCTTCAGAGCTCTCCTTGCGCCGGCGGGACAGCCCTTCGACGGTCTCCTGATGGCGGGTGCGCCCCTTTTTGCCTTTAAAGCTCTGCCACTTGCGCTTGCGCTGATCGCCGGGTCGGTCGGCACCGGACGGTGCGCCTCCGGCGGGAGTGGCATCCTTGCGGCGTTTATCACCACGCTCGGATTTGGGCGTAGCAGAGGGCTCTTTGGGCAGGTCGATGACCACACGCTCTTTGGTGGCCTCCGGGCCACTGGTCAGGTGCGGTGTCAATCCGTCCGGGGTGGCCAGGGAGTCCGAAGTGCGGGCCTTGATTCGTTCTGCCGCTGACAACACCTTGGCGGGTGGGGCCTTTTTGGCTGTCTTTTTAGGGGCCTTGGCGGCCTCTTTAGCGGCTTGTTCCGCTGCGGCGGCAGCTGCGGCAGCTTCTGCTTCTGCGGCGGCTGCAGCTGCGGCGGCCTTTTTGTCAGCGTCCAGGTCCAGCACCACACGCTTTTTTGGAGCCTCGGGTGTTTTGTCGGGCTGCTTGGCCCGAATCCGCTCGGCAGCAGTAGGTGCGGTCTTTTTTGTGGTGGTTTTTACAGGCGCGGCTGGTGCCTCTGGCACCTCTTCCACAGGCTCAACATCGGCTTCGACGGCCACAGGTGCTTCAACCGGCTCCGGTGGCGTTTCGCTCTCCACCGGGGCGGCGGGTGCGGTCTCTTCCGGGGTCTCTTCTGTCGCTTTCGGGCGGCGGCGTTTGACGACCACACGGGACTTGGGCGCCTCTTTGACCGGCTCCGGCTCCGGTGCTTTCTTGGAAGCTGCCTTGGCCTTGGTCTTTTTCTTGGCCGGGGCCGGCTTGGTGAATTTCTTCTGCACCTTCTTGATGTCGTCGCCCGACAACTTGGAGGTGTGGTCCGACACCTCAATGCCCATTTTTTCAAGGGCCGCCAGTAGCTCCCGGCTGGTTAGCCGAAGATCCCGTGCCAGTTCAAATACCTGCATCTACCCGTTACCCGTTCCTGCGCTCGTGAGAGCTCATCAAATCTACAACTGCCTACGCGCTGCGGTTTATCGTTATGACCTGGCCGCTTCGATCATCTGGCCGGCAACGGCCTGATCCACTCCTGCGGCCTCTACCAACTCGTCAACCGAGGCCGCCGCCAACCGGCTGCGGTCATCCCAACCGGCGGCACTGAGTTTGGCGGCCTGCTCCGGGTCCAGCCCCATATCGGCCCATACCGGAGCGTCTACCCCGGAGGCTTCTACGGTCTCGCCGTGAGCTGCCTCAGCCAAGGGTGCTTCCGTATCGTCAGCGGCCTCGACCACCTCAGTAGCTTCAGTAGCTTCAGTAGCTTCAGGCGCGGCACCTTCAGCGGGCGGCTCACCACCAGGGAAGTCCGAGAACAACGCTTCTGCGTCGGTCAGGCCCTGAGC
>JALWRU010000029.1 GCA_026994095.1 Nitrospira sp.
CCCTGAGGTCACCCCACCAGTCGCCACACCGCCAGTGGCACCACCCACCACCCCGCTGCCACCAGCGGCCACCCCCCCGGCAGCACAGGTGTCACCTGCTGCACCCACCACCGAGAGCCGCGACGACCTGCCCACCCCGGTGCCGATCTTTCGGCTCACCGAAGCACCCCGCTTTTTACATCAGGAGTCGCCGGTCTACCCCCCAACCATGCGCTCCCAGGGGGCCAGCGGGGTGGTCAAACTGAAGGTACTGATCGACCGCAAGGGCAAGGTACGACAGGTGGAGGTGGTGCAGTCGGCAGGGGTGTTATTCGATGATGCCGCTGTGCGGGCCATGCGGGCCTCGCGCTTCTACCCGGCCCGTATCGATCAGACCCCGGTGGCGGTCATGCTGCACCTGCCGGTAACCTTCCGACTGTTGTAACCGGGCAGTTACTTGCCGATGCAAAAACGCTCAAAGATACGATTGAGCAGGTCGTCGGAGGTGGTTTCTCCGGTAATCTCTCCCAGCGCATCCAGTGCCGTGCGCAGGTCGGTGGCGATCAATTCGGCAAACTGGCCCTGCTCCACTCCCTCTGCCGCCTGAGCAAGGCTCACAAATGCCTGTTCTATGGCCTGTGTTTGCCGCACAGAGGTGACAAAGCTGTGGCTCAGGGGAGGTGCGCCCTGGCCCCGTACCGCGTCCACCATGGCGGCCCTCAGGGCGTCCAGCCCGGTATCTTCCAGCGCGCTGACGGTGACACCGATCATCCCGTCGGGGAGTTGCAGGGTTTGGGGAAGGTCACCCTTGCTGATGACCACCACTGCCGGAACCTCGGCGTAGTCTGCCAGCACCGCCCGGTCGCCATCATCCAGCGGACAGCTACCGTCCAGCACCTTCACGATCAGGTCGGCAGTGCGGGCGGCCTGATGGCTGCGGGCAATGCCTTCAGCCTCAATGGTATCGGACGGCTGCCTGAGCCCGGCGGTGTCCTGCACCTCAAAGCGGATGCCGTCGATGGCCATCTCTGCGGCCACCACGTCACGGGTGGTTCCAGCGGTATCTGACACAATCGCCCGGTCGCTGCCCACCAGCCGGTTAAGCAGTCGCGACTTGCCTACATTGGGCTGCCCCACAATCGCCAGCCGCACCCCGTCGCGCAACAGGTGCCCGGCGCGGGATTTATTCAAGATGTCATCGAGCTGCTCACCAAAGCGGCGCAACTGCTCGACCGTATCCGGCGGCAACTCGATGGTCACCTCTTCATCGGGGAAGTCGATGGCCGCCTCCACCTGTGCGGTCAGGTCGCGCAGCGGCTCGATGATGGCCCGTACCGGCTCCGACAGCGCCCCCTCCAGCTGCCGCTGGGCCACCCGCTGATGCTGGGCGGTGCGGGACTCGATCACCTCCATGACCGCCTCCGCCTGGGCCAGATCGATACGCCCCCCTAAAAACGCCCGCCGGGTGAACTCCCCCGGCTCTGCCAGTCGACAGCCGTTGCCCACCAGCGCCGCAATCACCCGCTCTACCGCCACCCCGCCGCCGTGGCACTGGACCTCCACCACGTCCTCGGTGGTGTAGCTGTTGGGGGCGCGCATGAGCATCACCAGCACTTCGTCAATGGTCTGCGGGGGCGGGCTGTGGGGGTCGATCAAGCGGCCGTGGTGAACCGTGTGTGAGTCCGCCTTGGCCAGCGGCTTGCGCGAGGTGGCACGAAAGTGACGGTCCACCAGCATAATGGCCAACGGACCACTCACCCGCACAATGCCGATCGCCCCCTGACCGGGGGCCGTGGCCGGGGCGCAGATGGTGTCGTCCCCGTTGAGCCGCATGGGATCGGGTCAGGCGGCCTTGGGCCGCTTCTCCAGAAAGTTCATGGTGATGTACTGCTGGCCGATGGTGAACAGGTTGTTAAACAGCCAGTAGATCACCAACCCTGCCGGGAAACTCATAAAGAAGAAGGTGAACAGGATCGGCAGAAACAGCATGATGCGGGCCTGTTTCGGGTCCATGGTGGTGGGCTGGATCTTCTGCTGTACAAACATGGAGATCCCCATGATGACCGGCAGAATATAGTACGGATCTTTCACCGACAAATCGGCGATCCAGCCGACAAACGGGGCGTGGCGTAGCTCAATGGCGGTATAGAGAATATTAAAGAAGGCGATAAAGAACGGGATCTGTAAAAAGATCGGCAGGCAGCCACCCAACGGGTTGATGCCGTGCTCCCGGTAGAGCGCCATGGTCTCTTTACTGAGTTTCTCTTTGTTGTCCTTGTGTTTGCTCTGGATCGCCTTGAGCTGGGGCTGTACCGCCTGCATGGCCC
>JALWRU010000030.1 GCA_026994095.1 Nitrospira sp.
ATCATGTGGGTGATCCGGCTGCTGCCAGAGGCGCTGTTCAAGCGCATGAGCCTGTAGTCACCGTGTCTTTGCGACGCCGTATATTATTGGGGCTGTCGGTCCTGTTTATGGTCTGGTCGGGCCTGTTTATCGCCAATAGTTCACTGGTGGGGGCCGACGGAAAACGCTATTTTTGCCTGTTTGACGACGGCATGATCTCCATGCGTTATGCGTGGCATCTGGCCAACGGCTACGGGCTGGTGTGGAATCCGGGCGAGTGGGTGGAGGGTTATACCAACCTGCTGCTGACCCTGCTGATGACCGTGGCCAATCTGCTGCTGTCCAAACCGTATACCTCGCTGGCGATTCAGGTGCTGGGGGTGGGGCTGATGCTGGCCAATGCGGGCTTGGCGGTGACCATTGCCGACCGGGTATTTGGTCATGATTCTAATAGTCCAAAGCCGTGGCCGCTGATCGCGTCGGTGCTGCTGTTTGTGGGGGTGTTGAGCTACTACCCGCTGGTCTACTGGTCGCTGATGGGCATGGAGACCGGCCTGTTATGCACCCTGTTGCTGCTGGCGGTGGTCTTGATGTTACGAGCGCTGGATCGGCCCAATTCACCGCAGCAGTCGCAACTGCGGTTACTGGCCGGCATGGGCATCTGTCTGGGGCTGGCCTATCTGACACGGCCCGATTCGGTTATTCCTGCTGCACCGATACTGGCCTACCTGCTGCTGGCCCTGTGGCAGTCCGGGCTGCCGTTTAAAAAAATTGCACAGCGTCTGACTATCTTGATGGGTATTTATGCCCTGTTCCCGGCGGTGCAGATGGCCTTTCGCTGGCTCTATTACGGTGAGTTGGCCCCCAATACCTACACCCTCAAGGTGGTGGGCATGCCGCTGGCGGAGCGGGTCGCCAACGGGATCGGTTTTTTGCAGCCGTTTTTTACCGAGATGGCGGTGGTGCTGGCGGTGGTAGGGCTGCTGACGCTGGTGCGCTGGCAGTTGCCTCGGCTGATGCTGGTACTGGTGTTTGCCGCGCTGCTGGTGTGGCAGGTGTGGGTGGGGGGTGACCCCTGGCGCTACTGGCGCATGATGGCCCCGGCCATGCCGTTGTTATTGATGGTCTTGATCGATGACCTGTGGTGGCTGGCCGGTAAAGTGGGTGAGCGGCTGCCGTCACAACCGCTGGGTGAACGGCTGGCGGCGGTGCTGGTGGTGGTGGCCTTTGTGGGGGCCATGATCCCGGTCAACGAACGCTTTTGGCCAGAGATGAACCTGTCGCGAGACGCCTATACGGTGCCCGACAATCAGGTCAATCTGGAAAAATCGCTGCTGATTCTGACGGCCACCGATGAGGGCGCGCGGGTGGCGGTCACCTGGGCCGGAGCGATCCCGTATTTTACCGGGCGGTATGCCATTGATATTTTAGGTAAAAGTGACAAGCGCATCGCGCGTCTTGCACCGGATTTGAGCGGTGCTGTCAGTTGGAACGGCATGAACAGTGTGCCCGGTCATAACAAATACGACCTGAACTACTCCCTCAACACCCTGCACCCGGATGTGGTGTTAAATCTCAAGTGGGGAGGGCAGGATGTCAACCGGTGGGGGGCAGAGGTTTTTGTACCGGTAGTGCTGATTGCCCGCCCCTACGTTGGCCTCTATTTTAGAAAAGATTCATCCCACATTCGCTGGCGACAGTTGGCCCCCGGCGCTTCGGCCTACCGCCCGCTGCTGTAGCGGCGGGTCAGGCGGTGCGGGCACGACCGGCGCAGGCGATGGCGGTCTCCAGCAGTTGATCCCACTGGCGATGGTCGGTCAGGTGACCGGCCACATACAAACCCAGTCGGCCACTGTGCAGACAGAGGCGGATCGGGCGGTCACCCCACTCCAGTAGCCGTTGTTGCAAGGTCGGCCCCAGCAGGCGCGCCAGCAGGTCCGGGTCGCCCTGCATCTCAAAGCGGCTGGTAAACTCGTCGCTGGCCTCGGTGGGTGGGCGGCTGCGGATCTCAAAATCGGTATCGCCCTTCACCGGCCACTCAAAGGTGGCCTCGGTCACGGCGGCGTCGCGACGGTCGGACTCCATGCACGGGTCGGTACCAAAGTCGGCCCCCAGCCCGTTGCGATAGCCCCGGGTGCGGGCGGTCAGGTGCATGCCCTGCCGGTCTAAAATCAAGCGCGGCAACCCCAGCGGGCTGCGTAACAGTACCGCCCCCCGGCGCTGTACCTGATGGCGCAGGGCGGGCAACAGGTTGCTGGCGATCCGCCGTTGGCGCAGCCACAGAATCATGCTCAGCCAGCCGATAAA
>JALWRU010000031.1 GCA_026994095.1 Nitrospira sp.
TGGACATGGTCTGGGAAAACGACATGTTGGTGGTCACGGCAAACAGCTGTGGGAATACCCCGGCCTTGCCGTCCCACAACGCTGCGCCGACGCCGCATCCCGGTCCGCCGCCGTCTTCCTGAGCGTGAACTGTCGGTACCAGACCGAGGGTGGAGACCAGTACTGCTGTTAGCAGAACCCATCGTTTCATCGCTGCTTCTCCTTCATGTTGGCGAGGGGGCTGGCGATCAGACCGTCCGCCCTGATGCCCCCCGGCTTTATCTGCTTGAGCATACCACGATGAGGGGTGATTGATTGGTAACGGGCGCTAGAAGTGAACCCGCAACGCTATCCGGGCCTCCTGCCCGGTTTCGCCCCTGAAGGACAGCGACGACCAGCCGCCAGATAGCACCACATTGCGGCTCAGGGTGATGCTGGTACGGGCGGTGAGGCGGGTGGACTCCAGCATTTCACCGATCAGATAGCCGCTGTAGCGGGCCGACAGGTTGACCTTCCAGCGTTCCAGCGGCTGCCACAGCAGGCCGCCCTCCACCCCGCCACCGATGGCATGGTCGTGGCGCAGATGGCCGCTGTAGAGACTGTCCACATGCAATAGCAGGTAGTACAGTTCCTGCCCTAACAGGTGGGTCTGGTAGGCCGAGCCACCCCCCAGATTAAAATTAAGACCGCCGCAGGTGGCACAGTTTGGGTCGTCCAGCGGTCGCCATGCCACCTGTACACGCCAGGACGGCTGTCGAAAGAACGGGTCTCGGGGATAGAGTGAAAAGATGTCGAGCGCGGTCACCCGACTTAATACCGTGCGCCCCTCTGTGTGGTACTGGCGCGCCTCGATATCGAAAAAAATCAAGCGGCTGTTGGGTGGATAGCCCGCAGGCGGGTCGAGCATGTCGTGGTAGGCGGCACGGAATTCCAGCCCGGTATAGTTGCCGCCAAAGCGCCTGCCGCCGCTGAGTTTGAGCCGCTCCGACTGGTGGCCCTGATGGGGGGCAATGGCCGGGGCGGGCACGGTCAGCGCCGGCAGGGTGACCGCCAATCGACTGCGGGCGGTGAGGATGGCCGCCTTGGTGGCGCGCCCCTCGGTGGACAGTTTGCCGGTCTCGGAGTTGGCCTCCCGGTAGAGCAGGTAGTCGTCAGCCAACTCCAGCAGGGTGGCCCATTTGGCGGTGTCTGTGCCAGCGGGTGGCTGATCAGCAGGGTGTTGACCGTCAGCCAGTTGCCGGGCCAGCGCGCGCTCCGGCTTGCTCAACGAGTTACGGCGGTGCTGGATGATGGAACTGCGCGCCGGGCGGTAGCGCCACTCGTCTACCAAACCGGGGGTATTGACCAGCAGCCGCAGGGTATCGGTGGGGATGGTATAGACATGGAACTGGTCGGTGAAGTGCAACGATGGGTCGGCCACCTCCAGCAGTGACAGCAGGTGGTAAGAACAATTTTCCTTGAAGAAGAAGTAGTCGAAATAGGTGGCTTTGAGTTCCCACAGGTGCAGTTGTAATTGCCGCACCTGCGCCGGGGTCAGGTTGAGCGGATACTCCCAGATGTCGCGGTTTTCGTACTCGCCATACTCCTGCACCTTGGCGTAGTAGGGCATGACATTGAAATGCCCCTCGTACTGGCCGAAGATGCCGCGTACTGCGTATAAGACGCCCTTGCTCTCGCCGACGATGGCGGCGTAGTTGATGGCGTAGTCCAGCAGGCTTGGTTTGTCTGGATTGTCGAGCCGCAAAAAGGTGTGGCCGTACATGGAGGCCGGGTTGTTGAGATAGGCGGACGGGAAGACCACCACGACCTGCCCGGTGTTGGTGCCGGTGAGCCAGTTATCCCGCCGTGTACAGGGCTGGTCGGGCAGACGGTCCGGGTCAAAATTGAGCTGTTGTTTAAGCCATTCGTAGCGGGCCGAAAAACGGCATTGGGGATGCTCGACGGTATCGGGGGTGGTATCGGGCACCGTCAGGGGCGGCTCAAAAAAAGCGGCCAGCGTAGCGTTCAACTCCGCCTGTGGATTTGTTTTGCCGTCCGGGGCGATAAAAAAATCGGACCCGTCCACCTCACTGACCCATCTGCCAAACAGGTTGCGGTGGTAGTGCATCAGCACCTGCCAGTCGCGACTGTCCGCGAGTGCCGCCTGTTGAGCCGCGTTTTGCAGCGTGGTCAGATAGGCCGGGGCGGCCTTGGCGTTAGGCGCTACACAAAGTAGCACCAGCAGGGCCGCGAAGATCAGCGGGACTGGAATGTGTGGGATGAAGCGAGGCAGGGGAGGTGCAGACAGTAGGGGGG
>JALWRU010000032.1 GCA_026994095.1 Nitrospira sp.
TCCTTAACGTCACCCTTGAGCACGCCGCCCTGAATCCCGGCACCGATGGCCACCACCTCATCCGGGTTCACCCCCCGATGCGGCTCCTTGCCAAAGAACGCCTCGACCTTCTGCTGGATGGCGGGCATACGGGTCATACCACCCACCAGCACCACCTCGGCGATCTCGTCCTTGCCGATGCCTGCATCCTCCAGCGCCTTTTTGCAAGGGGCCAGGGTGCGCTCTACCAGATCGTCCACCAACTGCTCAAACTTGGAGCGCGACAGCTTGATCTGAAGGTGCTTGGGGCCGGAGGCGTCAGCGGTGATGAACGGCAGATTGATCTCGGTCTCCTGGGAGGCCGACAGCTCAATCTTGGCCTTCTCGGCACCCTCTTTGAGGCGCTGCAAAGCCATCTTGTCGTTCTTCAGGTCGATACCCTGATCCTTGTTGAACTCCTCCACCAGCCAGTCGATGATGCGCAGGTCGAAGTCATCGCCACCCAGGTAGGTGTCACCGTTGGTGGACTTCACCTCAAACACGCCGTCGCCGATCTCCAGGATCGACACGTCAAAGGTGCCGCCGCCCAGATCGTAGACCGCAATGTGCTGGTCGGTCTTTTTATCCAGACCGTAGGCCAGCGCCGCAGCGGTCGGCTCGTTGATGATGCGCAGCACATCCAGCCCGGCGATCCGCCCGGCGTCCTTGGTGGCCTGCCGCTCGGAATCGTCAAAATAGGCCGGCACGGTGATGACCGCCTCGGTGACCTCTTCGCCCAGATACTCCTCGGCGGTGGCCTTCATCTTGGTGAGGATCATGGCCGAGACCTCTTGCGGCGAATAGAGCTTGCCGCGAATCTCCACATGGGCGTCACCGCTGTCGGACTGCTTGACGTGGTACGGCAACTTGGACAGGGCGTCCTGAGTCTCCGGCGCGTCAAAGGTGCGACCGATCAGCCGCTTGACCGAATAGATGGTGTTCTCCGGGTTGGTGATGGCCTGCCGTTTGGCAATCTGGCCCACCAGCCGCTCACCCTCTTCATTAATCGCCACCACCGACGGGGTGGTACGGGCACCCTCGGCGTTGGTGAGGACCTTGGCCTCGCCGCCTTCCATCACCGAAACGCAGGAATTGGTGGTGCCCAGATCGATACCGATCACTTTACTCATGTCGCTCTCCTAAAAAATTGTGGCGGAGTTGAAACCCGCCATTCAAAAACCGTTGACCTCTCCGGCATGCTGCCGATTGTTTACGAGGCCGAATCCTTGTTCACAGATTTGGCGACCACCACCATGGCCGGACGCAAAACCCGCTCCTTGTAATAAAATCCTTTGCGGAACTCCTGGGCCACATGCCCTTCCGCCACGTCGTCGGTCTCTACCTGCGACACCGCCTGATGCATGGACGGGTCAAACACCTTGTTGAGCGCATCCACCGGGGTCACACCGAACTTTTCCAGTGCATCGGTGAACTGTTTGTGGATCAGGCTGACGCCCTCCATGATCTTGTCGCCACCGGCCTCAGCGCCCTCTTCGGCGGTATGGGCCATGGCCCGCTCAAAATTATCCAGCACCGGTAGCAACTCTTTGAGCAGCGACTCGTTGGCGTACTTCTTAAAGTCGTCATTCTCGCGGGCGGTGCGCTTTTTATAGTTTTCAAACTCGGCACACAGCCGCAGATAGCGATCTTCCGCATCCTGCAATAGCGCCGCAGGGTCTGGCGTTACCGGCTCGGCGGCCTCTGCCGACGCCTCGTCTGCGGGCGCCTCGTCTGCCGACACCTTGTCTGCCGACACCTCTTCAACCGGCGGCTCGGTCAGAATCTCATCCGGGGTCACCGGCGTCTGCCCACTGGGATCGGATGCCGTTTCCTCCACGGCGGGTGTTTCGGACTCTGACGACATAAAAGCGATCCTTCAACTCACAACAAAAAACGACCCCACGGCTCATACGCTCCAGCGCGCTTGGTACGGCTCGTGATTCAGGTCTGCTAAAGGCTATTTAATCACCGGATTGGGGCCGTCAACCCCGTGTCGTTATTTTTTTCTGACCATCGGACCGGCCCGCCTGAAACCGCGTCAAAAGTGAGCCGTTGCCCCGACCCCGTACAATCTTTTAGACTAATCGGATTCTGCGCACAGCACCGGGCTGCGGCGGCACCTCTTCCCTTTGCTACACTGGACCTGATTCATGCTTCGTTTGATCCGCACCCTGGGCGTCGAAAAACGGTGGGTGTTTGGCCTGATTATGGGCTTCGTCGTGTTGGCGTTTGTCGGCATGGGCGGCAC
>JALWRU010000033.1 GCA_026994095.1 Nitrospira sp.
GTGGGCCTCTTCCAGTAGCTCGGCCAGCACCTCTTCCCAGGCCAGAAACAGGGCGCGGATGGCGGCCTTGAAGCGCGGCAGATCGTCGCCCAGTTCCAGCGCCAGATTGCCCGACAGGCAGCCGCCTTCACTGTCTTGATAGTAGCGCGCCAGCCCGTCACAGAAGGCGTGCAGCCGTTTTTCCACCGGCACTGACTCGTCCCGCGCCGGGGTGAACAGGGCCTCTTCAAAATGGTCGTGCTGCTGCTTGAGGGCCGCCAGCCCCAGCGCGTCTTTGCTGGGGAAGTAGTGGTAGATGCTGCCCTTGATCAGCCCGCAGGCGTCACCGATATCGGCCATGGTGGTGTGGTGGTAGCCGTTGACGCGAAACAGACGGCTGGCGTGGGATAACAGGGTATTGCGGTTGGTCTTTTTCTTCGGCATGGGGATTCCCAAACGATCGGTTGGCTCTAGCCTAGCGCCGGGAGGGGGTGTTTTCAAGGGGAGGGGCGGCAATGTTGGTTCGGGTTAGGGGAGGATTGCCTTAGTGGGCTTAGGGTCCATATGGTCCGCGACCATTTCACTGAACGCAGTTGATTTCCAATGCCAATACGTAGAATCTAGGCATTGTCTGAAATATTGTGGAAAGCACCCCGGACTTCCGCAACTCCTCGGTTCTTAACGCCCTTGACGTTGGGGTTCTCCACCCAAACGCCGGTAACACAAAAGCCGCAAGGCGGGGGAGTCTCGGGTTGGACATATTGACATAAGCGGTGCGCACAAAAAGTAGTTCGCGCCCGTTGATTTTATGTCGAAATGCCGTGTAAAAAGAGGAACCTCTTATGCCCGACCACACATTCAAACCAAAATCCCTTGAGGAAATCCTCGCGCCGGAGTCCCGTAAGGCCCGGCAGCCAGTTCAATGGCGCGGACGTGCGGGGGAAAACAAACCCCTGTGGGCGATTCTGGGCGACGAGCCGCCCATCGGGTGGCAGTTGGAGCAGGAGGCCTTGGCACGTCGCCAAAGCAGCGTGGCGCCGTTGCAACTGGCGCAGGTGGCGGATACGAACGAAACATATGGCCCACCGGCCCCGGCATTGGTGCCCATGGACGTGCCCGGAAAGGGCCGGGTCTATTTCGACTCGGAGGTCGCAGCCAATGTTCAGGATTTCATCGACCGGACCGGACAGGCCGGGATGGACGTGCCGTTTACGTCTGGATTTCGCTCTACAACCAAGCAGGCAGGTCTTCCCAACGATCCAAACGCGACCACACCAGCGTCCGCCGGAAACAGCCTACACGAGGCCGGTCGAGCCTTCGACATCCAACTCAAGAATGGCGAGAATTCAATCTACTCCAACGACCAACTCCAACAAATTGTAGATCATGCGAGGCAGGCCGGGTTCGATTGGGGCGGGAATTTCCGCAATCCCGGCCCCGATCCCGGCCATTTCTATATCGAGGTGCCGGAAGGCATCGGCAACCGTAAGTCACGCATTCAGCGTGCTCAGGAGTATTACCGGCAATGGCTGAATCCAAAATAATGGGGATGGCAAAAATACGGGTTGGTGCCTTTGCCCTGGTAATGGCACTGGTATTTTTTGGTTGGCCCGCCGCAGTATTCGCCCAACGTCCGGCAAGTGCAACAGGCACTTTCTCCTCTATGTATTTTCACCCGGAGGCGGGCGACCTGCTCGGTACAGAGATACGCATTGTCTATACCCGTAACGGTTTCCAAGGCACATATCAGCAGGCCCAGGGGGAACCGAGCGAGTTGATTCTGTTTAAGCCGATCATTGACGACGACAATCACATTACCTTCTCGTTTACATCGCCCTGGGATGGCACCCAAGTTACCATTTCCGGTCGCATCACCGACGCTGGATTAGAAACAAAACGGTGGAAGGGCGATCGCCTGTTGAAACGCATGCCGAGCTATTGGGACGAACGGCGCGCCAGCCCCCCTTGAAACCGGGTTTGGCCCTTGCGGGGGTCGGAACCGACTGGCACCCCGTACCGCTTGATGTTCCTTTGTATTTTCCAAACAAAAAGCGGGTCCCATTCATTTCAACGTAAGTACCCGTTTACTGCCTGGCTGGTGGGGACAGGCCACGAACTTGACAACCTTCTGCGTGATGATCAACCGTTGAAGGAGGGGCTTATGGATCTGCACAACAACCGTGTAGGCCGTGACGCTGGCCGGAACCACCGACCGGTGGATATTGGGCGACTCAGAACACTGCCGCTCCAAGGTGACGAAGACAATCCCTATTTAAAATAGGCCG
>JALWRU010000034.1 GCA_026994095.1 Nitrospira sp.
GTCGGTTGGTTGTAAGGGCCAGAGACGGGAGGGGTGGACGCGGGGGCCGGTGGTGGTCAGACCGGTGAGGGCCGTGGCCACGGCGTTTCGGATCTGGGTTCGGACGTGGGACATCGTCTGCTCCGTATATTTCGGGCAATAAAAAGCCCCCTTCTGGAAACCCAGAAGGGGGCGTGAAAGAGCGGGCTATAGCCGCCTAAACTTGTCGACGAATCGGGTTGTTGTAGTCTTCGTGAGTCAATACCCGGACAGGTTCGATGCCATCTTGAGTCTTACGGCAAAGCAATCGGTATGACCATCCTAGCGGGATACTGATTGTTCCATTTCCTGGCTGGAGAACTTTACCGCGGAAAGCCCGGTAGTCTGTTCCGTCCGCCAGTTGTACGATCACTTGCCGGGCTTTGCGAATCACTGCATTTGGAAATCCCCGCAGGTCAACCGGATCCTGATTGAATTCTCGTTCGCGCTTATCCTTTTCCGCAGCTTGTTTGGCCAGCAATTCCTCCCTCTCCTTGCACGGGCGGCAGAAGCTACCAAACGCTTTGTGTCCGCAGGGGAATATTTTTTTTCGGCGCGGCATTAATCCGCCCACGGGTCAATCAAGAGGACACCGGTGGCCGCAAAATCCCGTGTATTCCGTGTCATGACGTGTAGTCCATGGCGTAGGGCGGTCGCGGCGATCAGACCGTCGGAAGCAGGGATCTGAATACCCTGCCCCTGGGCCCTGGCGGTGATCTCTCCCCAGATACCGGCCGTTTCCCGATCAACAGACAAGATGCGATCGGCAAAGAGATGATCCAGGCCATTAAGCCAACCGGTCAACTCCTGCTTGCGTTTGCTCTCGGACAGCAGGGCGACACCCTTGCCGATCTCTCCCAGGGTAATCACGCTGATAAACAGATCGTCGTTATCCAGCGCCTCTACGGCCTGACGAACCACGGGGTTGCCATCGGGGCGGCGTAGTTCAGCCATGGCACAGGTATCCAACAAGGCCCTCACAGCGGGACCTCCCGCATGGGCGAATCGTCACGGGACAGATCAAGATCACCCAGGTCCGGACCTGCCATCAGGTATTCCTTAAATCCGAGGCGAGTTCCCACCAGCCGTTCATATTCGTCCTCTGCCAAGACCACCACGGCCTGGTTCCGACGCTGAACGTGCTGGGGGCCTTCAGTCAGCGCCTGGGTGACCAGTTCGCTGAAGCGGTTTTTGGCATCGGCAAGTTTCCATTTCATGGGGCAACCTCGTTGATCTAGACAATCTAGCTATATTTTATCGGTTATTTACCCATCTGGCAAGAGAACCAGCACTTGCTCACGGTCCCTCCAATATCAACACCACCAACCCAGCCCCATCCGGCTCAGCACCCTGGATTCGGTACGTGGTAACCGTTTCCGGATCCAGCACACCTCCAGCGTCCCACCCACCTGAGGCTTGAACGTCTCCGGCCAGTAGGCCTCCAGCGTGGTGTAGGTGGGCCGCCGCACCGCCGTCCCGGCAAACTCCCCCGGCACCTCCACATAGGACCGCCGGAAGATGCCCTTCAGCGCTCGCAGCTCGGACCCATCCTGCGAGCGGTACACCGCCGACCGGTTGCCCAGGTGGGAAACCACGTCGCCGGCAGTGACCGCTTCCAGGTCATCCCCCCGGCTCGGCATCGGGATCTTCCTCGACGGGTGGTGCGGGGGCCGTGTCGAGCGCTTCCGCCGCGCCCCGTTTGATCAGGTCCGTGGCCACCGCCTCGGACAGGTCAACGGTGGTTCCCGGATCCAGATCCTTGTGGCCCTTGCCGCGCTTCACCCGCACGGCGTGCTTGGTTTTTACTTTCATCGGGTTGCTCCTTTTTCTTAGAGGACGGTGGCGGCCAGGGTGGCATCTGGGCGGTACGGCACCGTCAGCGGCGCACTCTGCATCAGCAGGTAACGCACGGACGGATCCTTTTCGATCCAGCTTTTCGGGAACATTTCCCGCGACTGGAAGCCCGCCTCCTCATCGCGGATGGCACCGAAGTGCCGACGGCCATCCGCATCGCTGGAGAGCAGCATCACCGTGCCGGTAGGCAGGATGGACACCCGAGTGCCGGTGCTGTCCTTGTACTTGCCGCCATAGACCCAGATGTCGAAATCGCCGATGTTGCCCTGGAAGGTGGCGTGACCGATGCGCCGCACCAGGTTCAGGTTCGAACCATCCCCGCCACGGCGGATATCGAGGATTGCTCGAACGCCCGGATCGTTGCGGAATACCCGCCAGACATCCGGGC
>JALWRU010000035.1 GCA_026994095.1 Nitrospira sp.
GCCCCGCCCCGGCCCACACGGTGGAAAAATTGATCCGCAGCGGCATCCCCCTGCCCTGCTAACCCATCTACCGTAGGGTGGGCACAAACCAAGAGTAATTGATGCCGGATGTGGCCTGTTTAAATGGAGAATTTGGCCCGCTGGCGGAGGCCCGTGTATCGGCCAACGACCGGGGTTTTCTGTTTGGCGACGGGGTCTATGAGGTGGTGCGTACCTACAACCGCACGCCGTTTTTGCTGGAGGCCCATCTGGATCGGCTGGAGCGCAGTCTGGCGGCGGTGAAGATCACCCCGGACTGGAACCGGGCCACCCTGACCGGGCAGATCGATCAGTTGCTGGCTCAGGCTGACTACCCGGAGAGCAAACTCTATATTCAGGTTACCCGTGGGGTCGCCCCCCGGCTGCACAGCTTTCCTGACGCCAGCCCCACCCTCTATCTGTCTGCCACCCGCATCGCCCCCCCCGACCCGGACCGATTCACCCGCGGAGTGACCGCAATCCGTACCCCGGATATTCGCTGGGCGCGATGTGACATCAAGTCCCTTAACCTGCTGCCCAACGTGATGGCCCAGCAGGCGGCCCGTGAGGTGGGGGCCTTTGAGGCGTTGTTTGTAGATGACGACGAGCAGGTGTGGGAAGGGGCCACCAGCAATGTACTGGTGGTCATGGACGGCACCCTCATCACCCCACCGCTGGGAAAACGACTGCTGGCCGGGGTCAGTCGCGCCCACCTGCTTGCAGCCGCCCGCGCGGACGGCATCCCGGTGGAGGAGCGCACCGTCACCCTGACCGAACTGCAACAGGCCGACGAAGTACTCTTGTCCGGCACCACCATCGAGGTATTGCCGGTACGGGAGGTGGCTGGAATCCGCATTGGCAATGGCCGTCCAGGCCCCATGGCAGCCCACCTGTTAAACCTGTTTCGCCCGGATGGGGCAACCGCTACCGAGGCTGGATAGTGGGTGCCGCCGAGGTCGTTGCAACGGTCGCCGTCATCCTTGCGATGCTGGCGGTGGTGGCCTTGCTGGTCACCCTGAAAAAGGGCAGCGCCGGGGTCGATCAGGCCCGTATCGAGCGGCTCGAGGCGACCCTCAAAGAGGCCCTGTCCGGCAGTGGCGACCGGGTGGTGGCGCAGATGGGTGAAGGCTTTGCTGGCAAACACCGGGAGCTGTCAGACAGTCTGCGGGAGTTGCTGCTGGCACAGGAGCGCGAGCTACGCACCCTCACCGAAAGCAAACTCAAGCAGATCGACACCGCGGTTGCCTCGCTCAAGACCGATTCGGCCAAGAGCCTGTCGGAGCTACGCGAAGGGCTGAGCAAGCGCATGGGCGACGCCCTGGCTGAAGGGCAAAAACGGACCACTGACAGCTTGCAGACCACCATGAAGCTGGCCACCGATACGTTGGATAAACGCTTTGCCGAGTTGCGCACGGCCACCAACACCCAACTGGAGCAGATCTCCGGCAAGGTCACCCAACGACTGGATGACGGTTTTAAAAAAACCAACGATACCTTTACTCAAGTAGTGCAGCGGCTGACCATCATCGATCAGGCCCAGCGCAAAATCACCGAATTGTCACAGGATGTGGTGTCGTTACAGGACATCCTGTCGGACAAGAGCGCCCGAGGGGTCTTTGGCGAGGTGCAACTCAACCAGTTGGTGGCCGACGCCCTGCCGCAAGATGCCTACGCCCTGCAACACGAGATCGCGGCGGGTAAACGGGCCGACTGTGTGCTGTTTTTACCGCCGCCCACCGGTACCGTGGCGGTGGATGCCAAGTTTCCGCTGGAAAATTACCGGCGTATGTTCAATCAGGAGCTACCGGAGGCCGACCGCGCAGCCGCCACAAAGCAGTTCAAAAAAGATGTGAAAACCCACATCGACGCCATCTCCAGCAAATATATTGTGGCCGGCGTAACTGCTGACGGCGCGGTCATGTTCCTGCCCGCCGAGGCGGTGTTTGCCGAGATTCACGCCCACCACCCGGATCTGGTGCAGTACGGCCAGCAGAAACGGGTCTGGATCACCTCCCCCACCACCATGATGGCCATTCTCACCACTGCGCGGGCGGTTTTGAAGGATGCCAAAACCCGCTCCCAGGTGCATATCATTCAAGAGCATCTGGGCAAACTGGCGGTGGATTTTGGCCGCTTTCAGAAGCGCATGGATGACCTGTCCACCCACTTCAAGAAGGTGGGCGATGATGTGGACAAGATTCACATCAGTGCCGGCAAGATCAGCAGCCGCTTTC
>JALWRU010000036.1 GCA_026994095.1 Nitrospira sp.
GCATCAAGAACCTGACCGGCCTTGTAGACGCCTTTGGCCGCAGCGAACGGCTGCGCTCCCAGGCCAATCTGGTGGTCATCGGTGGCCATATCGACCCGGACGCCTGTAGCGATCAGGAGGAGGCCGAACAGGCCCGGCAGATGCATGACCTGATCGACCGCCACCATCTGGATCATCAGATCCGTTGGCTGGGGGTACATCTGGCCAAACCGCAAGCGGGTGAGTTGTACCGCATGGTGGCCGACAAACGGGGGGTATTTGTGCAACCGGCCCTGTTTGAGGCCTTTGGCCTGACGGTGATTGAGGCCATGGTCACCGGCCTGCCCACCTTCGCCACCCGCTACGGTGGACCGCTGGAGATCATCGAAGACGGCACCTCGGGGTATCACATCGACCCCAACCACCCGGAGCAGATCGCCGACTGCGTGGCCGATTTTCTGGAGCGAGCTGCCGCCGATAGTGAAGTCTGGCACACCCTGTCGAAAGCCGCGGTGGAGCGGGTCCACAACAACTACACCTGGGATCTGTACTCAGAGCGCCTGTTAACCCTGTCCAAGGTGTACGGTTTCTGGCGTTTCGTCTCCGATCTGGAGCGCCGCGAAACCTTGCGCTATCTGGAGATGTTCTATCACCTCCAGTACCGGCCTCTGGCCCACGGGTAGGGCAATCATAGTGATGCCCGCTATTTTGGCGGGCTCAGCCGAATGGCATGGTGGTTCAGGGTTTCCACCTGCACCCACCCCTTCAGCTTGAAACGCGCCTGAATCCAGTCCGTTAACATTTTTCCCCCCATAATCCTGGGGGTGTTGTTGCCGTTTGCTGTTCGATTGATCCAACCGTCTATTGCGGGGCCATTCGGCCCTAGCTGAATGGTAACGGGTGCGCGATCACCACCGATATAGCGCTCATATGCCACGCCAATATTCAGGAAGCCCTGATTAAAATAGGCGACACCTAACTGTAGTTGAAACGTGGGCGCAGAATAGGGCCCCTCGCCGTCAGATTGAGCCGACGCTGTGACCGCTGGAGAAGCCGGAACAGTACTGGCTTCCTGACGATTCGCTGAAGTGGATGAAGTGACCTCACCCGGTACCTCCACACCCATCTTATTCCAGGGGGGATTGAGCTGTCGGATCATGTCAGCTTCCAACCCATCGACCAGATTGATACGGAAACACCCTTTCTGGAGGTCGTCTGAATCGGATATGGCCCAGATATCTACGGTCGATACACGCTGTAACTCATCAAGTATGTGCCGATTAACACGAATATTTGTGGACTGGGACACCCCCGGTTTTTGGTAGCCATCCATACGGGCCTTCAGGCCACGGCTGGTTTTCCCCACATATTGCACCTGATCGCCAAGAACAAATGCATACAGCGTATGCGGCGAGTCAAAAATAATATGGAGCGCACACCGGGCGTGACCATTGTCAGCACGCCAGAAGCCTACTTTTTGAAAACCAATTTCAACCAGTCGTTCCATCAAGCGCCTCAGAGAGTTGTACCTACTGGTTTAACAGGCGCCGTTGTAACAGTCCACGCATATCTCTGCGGCCGTCAGCGATGAGCACAATAAAGACCTCTTCACCTGCCACTTGATAAATCACCCGGTAGGGCTTGAAGAATAACTCCCTGAATTCATCATTGCCAAGCGCCTCTAGCTCTCGAACCAACGCCCCCCGCTCAGGCAGTGTTGACAGGCGCTTGAAAATGGCTTCAATTTGATCCAGCACATAGCTCGCCCGCTCAGCAGAATCATGGGCGGTAATATACCGATAGATGCCTTGCAGGTCGGCAGCGGCTCGATGGGTTATATTGACCCGGCAGGGCATTACCCCTGATCGCGTAGACGGGCAACCACATCAGCTGCCGGTTCATACTGTCCCTCGGCAATCTCCTGTTTGCCCAGTGCCAAAATCTTGAGTAGTGCCAACGTCTCTTGAATCTCTTCGTAGCTGCGCACATCTTGCAGCACCATTTTGGCTTCACCGTTCTGGGTAATCACCACCGGCTGCTGGTCTTCGTTGAGTTGGCGGATGATCTCAGCAGCGTGGGCCTTCAGGTAACTGATGGGCTTGATCTGGGTGGAAAGTCTCATGGCATACCTCAATACGGTCGAATCAGTCTAAATATAGACTAAATTCGGTCTTTCGACAATCTGAAGGCTACACCCGCTCCGGCAACCCCAACTCGGCGTGATCGACGGTCGCCCGATCGACCGCGAAGGCTGACAGAACGTCCTCCGACA